>JAOZUQ010000032.1 GCA_029938635.1 Candidatus Aminicenantota bacterium | reverse complement strand
ATGGGACGAGGCCACAGGAGTTATCCCTCTGAGGCTTGATACACAATTGACAGGTTGGATGCTTAAGAACAGAACTCCACTATTAATTAATGATTTTCAAAATGATAAAAGATTTCATCTCGTTTCAAACGAAACAGAATTTATTAGATCTTTATTAAGTGTTCCACTCCTTTGCAAAAGTAAAATGATCGGCCTTATATCTGTTTTTAACAAAACTATTGAGTCCGGATTTAATGATGATGATCAAAGATTGTTGTCTATAATTTCATCACAATCTTCTCAGGTGATAGAGAATGCAAGATTACTTAAAGAGGAGCAGGAACTTATAAAAGTTCAACAGGAACTTCAGCTTGCTTATGAGATCCAGACAAATCTGCTCCCTGAAACATCACCGCAGATTGATGGATATGAAATTTTTGGAAGAAGTATCCCTGCTAAAGAGGTTGGTGGTGATTATTTTGATTTTATACCGATAGAAAATAATAAACTTGCATTTTGTCTTGGAGATATTTCAGGGAAAGGTATGCCGGCAGCACTTTTAATGTCAAATCTCCAGGCTTCGGTCAGAGGCCAGACACTTGAAAAATCAAATGTAAAAAGCTGTATGGAAAAGATCAATTCAATGCTTTTTCACAATACTCCACCTGAGAAATTTTCAACTTTTTTTTATGGGATCCTTGATTCAAAAAATCATAAAATAACTTATTCAAATGCAGGCCATAACTATCCATATTTGCTATCTGATAAAAAGGGTATCGTTCTGCTTGAGGAAGGGGATATTGTCCTTGGATGCCTGGAAGAATTTCAATTCGGGGAACACTCAATTTCTCTAATGCCTGATGACCTGCTCATTATCTATTCTGACGGGATAACAGAGGCAATAAATGAAAATGAGGAGGAGCTGGGTGAAGATGAGATGATAAAGGTGATCATTGAGAACCCAGATCTTTCTCTGGAAGAGTTAGCGAATAAGATTTTTAAAAAAGTAGAAATCCATTCTGGTGAAAATCTTCAGTATGATGATATGACTATTGTGTTAATAAAAAGGAGAATTTAGGTAATATTTAGATATAATAAGTAAGGGAGAGGAAATATGTATATGCGTTTTCTCCAGTTAAATGTGAATCAGGAAGCTCTTATGCTTTCCCGAAATTATTATTCTGAGACTGTTCTTCCAAGGCTTCATACAGTGAAAGGATGTCTGTTCGCACATCTTATTCAGAGTCAGATAAAGGAAACAGAATTAATATCCCTGACTCTCTGGGCAAAAAAGGAAGATGCAGAAGAATATCAGAACAGTCCGGTCTTTAAACAATTAATGGAGGAATTTTTACCCTATCTGGATGGATCAAATGAGTGGAAGATCCACTTATCAGATAAGATGGAATTGGAATACAAACCTGTAAGCGAAGAACCGGTAATACGGGCTTATCAGGTATCCAGTCAGAAGAATCTGAAATCATCACCTTTATCAGATTCAGCCCAAATGTATGTCCGGATCGTTTCCCATACGGTCCAGAGCGGGAAATTGGATGAATTTGAAAATTTGTACAAAACTGAAATTATTCCGGTATTGCAGAAAACAGATGGGTGTCTATGTGCATATATGCTGAAGAATTTTCAGAAAGCAGATGAAGTTTTCTCTGTAACAATCTGGGAGAGTAGCAAATCTGCAGAAGAATATGAAAAAGCCGGGATTTTTAACTCTCTTTTAGATAAATTGAAGCACACATTTTCACGTTTATATCAATGGAAGATGGAACTTGCAAATGAATCAGATAAAAAGGCTGTAACTAGTGATGATATGTCAATATCGAAATATACAATAGTAACGGGGAAGCAGTTTAAGTGAGTTAACAGTGATGAGTGAATTGCAGCTAACAGCATCCAGCTTACAGCTTTCAGCAAAAGATCAAAATCAATAAGATGATAAATAAAACCATTTCCCATTATAAGATTTTAGATAAGATTGGTGAAGGGGGAATGGGTGAGGTCTATCTTGCTGAGGATACCAAGCTGGACAGGAAAGTTGCCCTGAAATTCTTACCGAAAGAATTTACAAAAGACAAAGATTCAAGAGAACGATTTGAGAGAGAAGCGAAAGCCGCAGCAACTCTGAACCATCAAAATATAGTAACAATCTATGAGATCAATGAATTTGAAGACCAGACATATATTGCCATGGAATATGTGGAAGGGCAAACATTAAAGGAAAAGATCACCTCTAACCCCTTACCCCTGACCAGAGCTCTTGAAATAACCACCCAAATCTGTGAGGGTCTTAAATGTGCCCATGAAGCCGGTATCGTCCACCGTGATATCAAACCCCAGAATATAATAATTAATAAGGACGGGAGGGTCAAGATCCTCGATTTCGGCCTTGCAAAGTTAAAAGGTGTCACTCAATTAACAAAAGAATCCTCCACCCTTGGTACCGTTCACTACATGTCCCCGGAGCAGGCAAAAGGACTTGAAGTAGATCACAGAACCGACATCTGGTCTCTTGGAGTGGTTTTATATGAGGTGCTCTCTGGCCAATTTCCCTTCAGGGGTGATTATGAACAAGCTGTTATCTATTCTATTTTGAATGAAACACCTGAGTCCTTATCAGGTGTGATATCTGAAGTGCCCGGAGAAGTTGAAAATCTGCTGAACAAATTGCTGGAGAAGGATCCAGAGCAGCGTCCTCAAAATGTTAGTGAATTAATTGTAAATCTTAAAGAAATTCTAAGTAAACTTAAATCTCAAAACAATAAGCAAAAATCAGAGATAATTTCAACAAATAAAAACAGGAAATTTCTCTTTGCCGGGATATCTGCATTAATTATTTTTGCTTTTACATTTATCTATATGTTTTTCCTCTCTAAACCTGTAATTGTGGAAAATAAGTCGATAGCAGTCCTGCCCTTCAAAAACATGAGTGCGAATCAACAAAACGAATATTTCTGTGACGGTATCACCGAAGATATCATAACTCAATTGTCAAAAATCTCTGATCTGAAAGTTACCTCCCGAACATCAGTTTTCTATTTTAAGAATCAGAAAAAAAAGATTAAGGATATTGCGAGAGAATTGAATGTTAATACTATTCTGGAGGGGAGTGTTCGTGAGACTAAAGGTAAAGTTAGAATAACGGCCCAATTAATAAATGCCCGTGATGATGAACACCTCTGGGCTGAAACATATGACAGGAAGCTGGAAAATATCTTTGAAATTCAGAGTGATGTTGCCCGAAAGATCGCAAAATCTCTTAAGATAAAACTCCTTCCTGAGATCGCGATGAGGATCGATCAAAAACCTACCGAAAACATTAAGGCATACAAATTATATTTGCAGGGGAGATTCCACTGGAATAAAAGGACTGCAGGGGATCTTGAGAAAGCTATATTTTATTTCAAAAAAGCAGTGGCACTTGATCCGGAATATGCGCTTGGCTATTCAGGACTGGCCGATACTTATACGGTGCTAGGAGAACTTTTTCCTGATCTTATAGAATCTGCTTATGAAAAAGCAGAAAAAAATTGTTTGAAAGCTTTATCAATAGATGAAAATCTTGCTCAAGCTTATTCAGCCCTGGGAGAGATTGAAAGTGACTGGAAATGGGAATTTGATGCAGCTGAAAAAAATTACTTAAAAGCTATCCGGATTAACCCCAATTATGCCACTGCCCATCAGTGGCTGGCTGAGTATTATAATGTCCGGGGGAAGTTTAAGTTAGCCCACAAAGAGCTTGATCTTGCTGAAGAATTGGACCCTCTCTCATTCATTATTCAAATGGTAAGGGCCAACATCTATCTGGCAGAACAGAAATACTCTGAAGCACTAAAATTAGCGAACAATGTGTTTTTAATAAATCCGAAAATAGAACTGAACAATATAATCCTGATTAATGCTTATATGGGAATCAAGTCATATGACAAAGTATTGGAGTTGGCATCACAATTAGAAATTCCTCAATTATCAGAGTTTATAAAGTTCCGGATTCTGATCTCTCGGGGAAATTTAAGTGAAGCAAGAAAAATCTTTCAGGGACTTAATATCGAATCGTTGGAAGTAGCATCTATTTATCCGTCTGTCATAGCCACAATTTATGCAGACTTAGGTAATATGGATGAAGCTGTAAATTGGTACAAAAAAGCCATAGAAAAAAAAGATCGTATTGTCCTGTTGCGATATGGTATAAGCAGGAGTGATCCACTTCTTAATGATCCCAGAGTTAAGAAAATGCTTAGGGAAATCGGACTGGAAGAATGACCTGCAATATCCTAGAGAACATAAGAGAATTTCACGAAGAATGTGTCCCACTTTTCACCGATATCACCGAACCTGTTACTGCCTCTCTGATATGCCAGTTGAACAGTTCCGAATGGGGGCTGAAATCTGTAAACGAAAAGGGCCTGAATGTTCTCTTTGGTTATTGCCGAATTTGTCTGATAGAATAGTTTAAAATAAATATCTTTTGAAAAATAATTGGTCATCCTGAGGATATGGATCCATGTACTTTCACTATCAGGATCCGGGTTGAAGATCAGCCTGTTAAGGTCATATTCAAATGAGAGGCTTTTAAAGATCTTATAATTTACCCCGGCTCCGATCAGATCGTAGTCAAGCCCGAAACTGTGCCCGAACTCATAATTAACTTTTGCAGACTGCCATTCTCTTGTATTGTAACCCGTTTCAAATCCTATTGAATAGTTGTCATAGTCTGCTTCATAACGCTTAAATTCCCGCATGTATTCTACTTCAAATGATAATTTGTTAGATAGATCCACTTCAATTTGCTGATCAATCTGCCAGCTTCTCAATGTGTCTTTCATACTCCAGTAGATATTGTAATTGGAACTGTATTCCATTCTGTCAATTCCCCATTTTTTTATCCACCAGGTTTTCTCAATTGCTGAATCGAGTTCCTTCCTGTCATCATCTCTGATATAACCGACACTATTTGCATTCTCGGCAAAATTCTCGCCCAATTGAGTATATCTGAGATGAATATGAAAGGTTGAGGAATCAAAGCTTGGCCTTAGAAAAAAGGCAATATTTTTATCTGTAAAATCTCCATAACTTAAGGCAAACTGACCTGTTAAATTAACTTTTTCTGAAAAGAAATGTACAAGGTCAAATCCGACATTGCCATAATTATTTCCATCGACTATTTTATTGGCGCCTAAAAACCCGATAGTTGAAGATTTAAATATATCTTTTCTTAACCGGAAAACAGAAAAATGGGCGGAATCCAATCCCTGATCTTCATCTTTCTTACTTTGTACAGTCATAAAAGAATATTCATACCCGTTCTTCTTCCCATATATCTTCGTGCCGCCATGTATATCTGAGATCCGGCGAGAATAAAAGAGCCGTATTCTCTGGCTGTATATTTCTGAGCCTTCCAGAAAGAAATTTCTTTTTTCTGCCAATCTGAGTTCGAAGCGGGTAAGGTTGATCTGCTCCTCGTCAGCCTCTATAGTTGCAAAATCGGGATTTATTGTAAGGTCGGCCGACATTGATTGAGAGATAGCATACCGGATATCAAGACCTGCTGAAACCTTAGTTTTTTCACTCTTCTGGAAACGAGATATTAGATGAGGGATTATTTTCAGGTTCTTTACTGCTTTTTTAAGGGAAAAATTTTTCATTGTTCCGAATTGAGATACTTTTGCTGTTGTTTCCACAGGGCCTGTCCAGGTGTCTTTCTCCATAAGTCGTGGTATATATCGGACAAACCCGAGTCCCCATTTTAAATCCTTTCCCGGTTTATATTTTAAAATGGACAATGGAATAGCTATCTCAGCATTCCATCCTGTCGATGTTCTTGAGGCTGAAGAGTACCACTTCTCATCCCATGTTGAATCTGTTGTTCTCCCGTTATCACTGATTCGCCCATCTAATTGTGTACCAAGAGGATTGGTAAAGAAGAAGTATGCGGTTCGTCGATCAAAAAATGTATCGATCCCGATCCCGATCGAATCATCTTCTCCCAGGTCTGCATCTCTTTTTGATAATCTGGAAATTATCTTTTCAGGTTCTTTGTCCTCGCAGATTATTCCGAAATAAATATAATCTGCTGAATAGAGTATTTTCACTTCAGTTCTATAGGAGGCTTTTTTTCCTTTTTCCGGCTGGAATTGGACAAAATCTCCTGCAATTTCTGCTGATCTCCAGGCTGGTTCATCCAGTTTCCCGTCGATGGTAATTTTTTCTGTGATCTTCTTCGGACTGATATCTTTGTTCAACCCCTCTGCAGACAGAAAAAATGAAAGTGAAAGTAAAATTGTTAAAAGAAAAAGTCTCATGTTATATTTTCTAACATATAGAGGAAATACTTTCCAATGTATTCATTGGCTACCAGGGTCTCCCGGGCTTAATATAGTATGTATAATGGTATTTTTTTGCTTCTATTGTATATTCTTTATGGACCTTTCTACCCCATGATGTATCACCGCCGACACCCATCTGAAGGTGATCAATATTCCATTGATATAAGTTTCCAATTTTTATATAAGCACCATGTTTTGTTGTGATGGGGACGAGTCCGGAGGCAGATTCTGAGGTTTCATCTTCTCCCAGGTCAAGTTCCTCTGACCGGAAAGGCCATATGCTGCAGTTAAGAAATCGATCATCAAGAGGCCGGACGGTAAGAGATATTTTATCTGATGTGAGTCTCATCCATCTTATATCAGATTTATTTCCGGTCTCCTGTGGTCTGGAGTATCTGTGGAATTGCTCTATTACTTTACCTTCCCATATACCTGTTTTTCCCGACAATTTCCTATCCCAATATGTTTCATGAGGGCCTTTCCCATACCATGATACTCTGGTGAAGTTACCCGGGAGTATGAGATATGTTCCAAGGCGGGGAAGTACGGGGAGGTTCTTTTTTAGAGGGGAAAAAATAAGATCAACAATCAATCCTCCCTCAGGTGTAAAGGTGAATTCCATTTTTACTTCTCCAATGTTCTCCGGAAGAGAATGTAATGTTCTGAATGAAACGCCCTTTGCAGAGTGTACCGGCTCAAGTATCAGTTTCGATCTTAATTTGTCAGATGTTCTTTCCCAGATCTTTCCCCAATTATGCATGCCGTTCCCAAGGTCATTGTCTGTAGGAGGCCTCCAGAAGTTAGGATTAATACTGTTCTCAGTTATCAGAACTCCGTTATATTTCCAGCTGATTATACCGCCGGATATTTTATTGATCTTCAATTCCGACTTTTCATTTCTGATGGTTACAACTTTATCGTCTGGGGAAATTGAAAGGTCTGTGTTTTCTGGAATAGCAACCGGTTCTCCGGTAAAAGTTGTGAGGGCAAATTGATCGAATGCGATCTCATGCCCTCTTCCGAAGATCTCATCTCCTTTGTTCCTCACAATCTCAACTGATAGGATGTATTCATTACATGAATACAGAACAGGGAGGTCAATTATCGTTTCAATAAAACTTTCAGCCGGGATTCTGATATCCTCAATTCTACCATTTCCAAGGGAGTGACCGTTCTCAAGTAATGTCCAATTGATGTATGCATCCCGAATCTCGGAAAAATAGTTCTTATTTGAGATTTTCAGTTTATTTTCATCTTCCATCCACTCAAATTTTACTGGTTGATATACTCTTTTTACTTCATATAGGTGGGGGTGGGGATTCCGGTATGGATCCACAAGGCCGTTATTCAGGAAATTGCCATCTGTCGGCAGATCGGGGTGATAGTTTTTCCCATATGCCAGATAAGGTTTGCCTTCTTTATCTTTATATTCAAGAGACTGGTCTGCCCAGTCCCAGATAAACCCTCCCTGAAGTGAGGGATACTTCTCTATTATGTTCCAGTAATCCTGAAGATTTCCTACCGAGTTTCCCATTGCATGGCAGTATTCGATCATTATACAGGGTTTGTCCGGTTCACTTTTTCCATATTTGACCAATGATTCCGGCCTGGGATACATGGGGCAGAATATGTCCGTATATTTTTTAAGAACCGAAGGTTCGTATTGTACCGGGCGGGAATGATCATTTCTCTTCAGCCAGTTATAACCGGATTCAAAGATTTTTCCGTGGCCGGCTTCATTTCCCAATGACCAGATAATTATTGAAGGGTGGTTCCTGTCCCGGTAAAACATCCTCTTAACTCTGTCCATATGTGCGGGAAGCCACGACATCTCATTCCCGATCTGGGTCTCTTCACTGTTAGCAAGTGGATGACTCTCAATATTCGCTTCATCAATTACATAAAGTCCGTATTTGTCGCAAAGGTCATACCAGTACGGATCATTGGGATAGTGACTGCACCGGACGGCATTTATATTATTCCTCTTCATCAGAAAAATATCTTTTTCCATTGATGTCTTAGTAACTATATGGCCAGTAAAGGGATCGGTCTCATGTCTGTTCACACCTTTTACATATATAGGTTTCCCGTTTACCAGAAGTTGGCCGTTCTTTATTTTTACATTTCTGAATCCTATCTGTTTTTTTATAAACTGGTTTTTTGAAGGATCTTCCGGATCTTTTAACTGAATTTCCAGATCGTAGCATTCCGGTGTTTCCGCAGACCATTTCTTCACTCTCTGAATTGTTTTATAAATGCTTATATCAAGGTTTTTATTAATAATTGAATGTTTTGCTGTTGAAAATATTTTCCTTGAATTATAACTTAGTCTGATATTTACTTCTCTTTTAACCGGAGATTTCCCTTTATTCTCAATGGATAATTTGATAGCAAGTTTTCCGTCCCTCATTCTTCTGTCGAGCCCTGCATTGATCTGAATATCTGATACTGAAGTTTCTGGATTCTGATATATGTACACATCCCTTTCTATGCCGCTCAGCCGGAGCATGTCCTGACTCTCAATATAGCTGGCATCACTCCACCTGAACATCCGGAGGGCGATACTGTTCTTCCCGGGATTTACATGATCTGTAATATCAAACTCAGCAGGGGTCTTTGATCCCTGTGAGTAGCCTGTAAAGTTTCCATTGATATAAAGATACATAGCAGATTTGGCTCCTGCAAAATGCAAAATTATTCTGTTTCCCGAAAAATCTTCAGGAATAGTGAAGGTGTGCCGGTATGTTCCGACAGGATTATAATCTTCCGGAACATCAGGCCATCTGGTGTTGAACGGATATTTTTCATCAAGATAGATCGGATATCCGTATCCCTCTACTTCCCAATTGGATGGGACAGTTATTGTATCCCAACCACTGTCATCAAGATCAGGATTGTAAAAATCTCCGATCATTTCAGAAGGGGATCTTACCCACATGAACTTCCAGTTCCCATTTAATGAAATAAATCTTGAAGAATTTTCTTTAATGTTATCTTTTGCTGCTTTTTCATTTTTAAAAGCAAAATAATTTGCCCGGGGAGGTAACTTATTTATCCCGAAAACAGTGTGATCCCTGTGATAATCACCTCTGTTAATTACATCAGATGCAGGTAAGATAAATATATTCAGGATAAATGAAATATAGAGAATTATTTTCATATCAGTTTTTCATATAATCTTCTTTAAAGACTTCGGTCAACTTCTGTATAAAATAATCGGCATTCTGACGGGAGAAAATGATTGGAGGTTTAATCTTTATTACATTGTTATCCTTTCCGTCAATACTTGTTAAGATCCCGAGTTCCATCATCCGGTTGGAGAGATATGACGTCTTTTCAGTTAACGGATTCAGTTCTTCGTCAGTCAATTCAAATCCGAGGAAGAGTCCCTGGCCCCTCACATCACCGATAATAGAAAATTCTTTCTGAAGATCTTTCAGTCTGTTCTTCAGATAATTTCCAGTTTCCAGTGCGTTTTCCTGCAGTTTTTCCTCTTTTATCGTTCTCAATACCTCTAGCCCGATTGCACAGGATACCGGGTTGCCCCCGAATGTATTAAAATATTCCATTCCGTTTGAAAAAGCTTCTGCAATTTCCCTGGTGCATATCACAGCAGCAAGGGGGTGACCGTTTCCAATTGGTTTGCCGATCGTCACTATATCCGGAATAACTCCATGAAGCTGAAATCCCCAGAACTCTTTTCCAACTCTCCCGCATCCGACCTGGACCTCATCTGCAATGCATACTCCCCCGGCAACTTTGACCGATTTAAATGCATTTTTGAGGTAATTTTCCGGAAGTTCTATCTGCCCTCCGCAGCTGATAATACTCTCACAGATAAATGCGGCAGGGTTCCGCCCCTTCGACCTGATAATCTCAATTTGTTTCCCTATATGAGATGCATATTTTTCACTAGTATTGTCTCCACGGTAGATCCCTCTGAACCTGTCCGGAAGGGGAACAATATGGGTATATTCAGGAGCACCCTTCCCTCCTTTTCCGTCAAATTTGTATGAACTGACATTTATACATCCATTAGTATTACCGTGATAACCTACCTCTACTGCAATGATATCTTTTTCTCCGGTAGCTGCATATGCCATTCTCATTGCAAGTTCATTCGCCTCACTTCCGGAATTGACAAAATGAGCAACCGAAAGTTGATCAGGGAAAGTTTTCAATAACTCTTCAGCAAACCGGTTTATATTTTCATGGAGATAGCGTGTGTTTGTGTTTAATACGCCCATCTGCTCCTGCCCCGCTTTAACCACTCTGTAATTCTCATGGCCAACATGCGCCACGTTGTTAACTGTGTCGAGATATTTTCTCCCTTTATTATCGAGGAGGTAAACACCTGAACCTCTTAATATTTTTAAAGGTTCATCATAAGAAAGGCTGAGGCTTTTTCCGAGATGGTCTTTTCTGAATTTTAGTATTTCTGAATTATTTTCTTCAACCGGAACAAGCCCGGATTCGCGGAATATAAGATTAGGATCAGGGCAGATACTTTTCCATGTGCTCACTTCTTTGTCAAAAGCTACTCCGGGAAAGTCATGTTCGGATCCGAGTATATCCAGGATTATCTGAAAATGGAGGTGTGGAGCCCAGCTCCCGTTCTCATCAGTATCTCCCACATATCCTGCTATGTCGCCTTTTTTAATAATATCTCCTTTTTTATGAAGATCCAGTGAAGTGCGGGTCATGTGTCCGTACAGGGTGTAAAATGTAATATCGGTTGATGTTTTGTGTTCAAGGATCAGGGTAGGGCCGTAATCCTTTTCATTGTCATTATTAAAAATTGAATAAACGGTTCCGTCCATTATTGAGTTGATCGGAGTTTCAGGTTCGGTCCACATGTCCAGGCCGAGATGGACACTACGGTATTCCTTCCCGCAATTACCTTCCCTCTCGTAAGCTTCGGTGCAGTAAAAGGGGCGGGTTTCCAGATAGCCTCCGGCAACAACAGATCCTTTATGGATCTTTCTTAAATGGTCTATTCTTAATGACAATATTTCATTGTTCAGATGTTCTATCTCATGTCCCAGCCATGTACTTCCGATACTCATGTCGATCGGGAATACATTACTGAAGTTAAGATCAGGAAAGAGGTGGTGAAGGTTTATATCACATCCTGCCGCCCATTCAGAGAACCGCTTCTCTCCGGGGTGCGGTGTATAACCGCAAGCATACCGGAAATTGTAATGAGCCAGCCCCTCATCTATGTTTATCCATTTCTTTAATAATTCCCAGGCAGGATTTTCACTTATAAGCAGATACTCATTGTCGGGTTCCTTCTGTTTATTTATTGCCGATTTTGTAACGCTGATCACCAGTCTCATTGCGATCAGAATGTACAGGAGTTCAAGTTCTTCCTCCCTGATTGGGAACTTATTGTGATATCCCCTGATCAGATGAAGAGAGGCCCCGAGCGGATCCGGTTTGTTCATTACAGCATAGGCTGCAGATATAGCAAGGTCATTAATTGTCTGAGTGAAGACCGAGTCACCATAGTCAATTATTGCAACTACTTCCGGTTTTATAAGGTCATTGGACACAATTATATTATTGTCATTTCCGTCATTGTGAACCACACTTTTTCTCAGATTTGAATATTCCTTCTGTATTGTTTTGAATCTGTCCTGGAACCATGTAATGATCCTGCTCTGTTCTTTGTCAAAAAGTTTCAGGAAACCATAAGTCCATTCCCCCTGAGCAATATCCCAGTCGAGCTTCCTCTCTGCATGCTGATGACTAAAATCCACTAAAGCGGATGTTATAGAACCGGCCTGTTCACCAAGACTGAACAGCAGGTTATCTTTTTTCGGATTAACAGATGACCATACCCTTCCGTCTATCCATGAAAGTAGACGTACATATCGGATATTACCTGAACTGTCTGTAATCTTACTTATATGTCTGCCTTCTCTATCGGCGAAACTGACCGGATGTAAAAAATCGGGATCCCTTTTCTTAAAGTGTTTCAGAATTGACTCTCTGCATTGAAGTGATTTAAGGTCAGTATCCGGCCTCATCACTTTGAGAACAAAATTACCTTCGTCGGAATTTATACGAAAATTAAAATCCAGTTCTCCTGGAAGGGGGATGATCTCCCCATCCAACCGGTAAAGGTCAGATAAAATTTCACCTGCTTCTTCATGTGATACGGATATAGATGAATAAGAAGAATTGATATTATCCATCCAACAGTAATAACATAAAATGGGCAGCTGTCCAACTAAAATTCCTTGCATTCAGGCCTTTTCCTGAGACTGGATCATAGTTTTCTCTCAGGCTCTTTCCCTTTTCCGATACTCCCCCTGCATTATGGATAAGTCTGGCTGTGATCATATCGGCATCTTTGTTGAATCCGTAACTTTCCAGCCCCATTATTCCGAAATATGCCTGATCCAGCCAAACAGGGCCTCTCCAATACCCATTCTCCGGATCAAATTCCGGATTATCAGCACTCAAAGTCTGAAGCGGGACCCTCCCGTTAAAATGGGAAGGATCGATCATTTTTTCTCTTATTTTATCGGCCTGTCGGGAGGTGGCAGCCTCTGCCCATAAAGGGATCCATCCTTCACATCCGATCACTGTTATAAATTTTTTGCCATCGATGGAAGTATCATAGAACCAGCCGGTCTCATTATCATAGAATTGTTCCCGGATCTTCTTTTTTAATACAGCAGCCTCTCGTTCATAGTCTCCGGATACCGGATCTTTATTAAGTTCTTTTGCGATCTTTGAAAGAAATACTTTCTCCGCATAAAGATATGAGTTAAGATCAACACTCTCCTGATCCAGTGACCATGCAGAATCTGAATTTTTCAGAAGTCTGCTCTTATCAAATCTGACACCGTTATCCATTCCACTTTCCCATTTTGCAGCTGTAAGTGTTCCATCTGTGGACCCATATTCGCAGATCCTGTCACGGTCATGGTCCCTCTCTTCATACCACCACTCATGCTGTTTTACAATTTTTGGAAACATCTCCTCAAGGAAACTGATATCCCTGTCCTCTCCAAAGATCCTCCACACTGCCCATGCAGACAATGGCGGTTTTGTATTCCTGTAATTGTGTTCTTCAATTGAAGTATCTCTGTATACACAATCAGCTATCATTCCATTCTCTTCCTGAAAATTGTACATTGCCCTGACTTGCTCTTTTGCAAGTTCAGGGTTGAATAGAGATAAAGCAGCGGCATGCTTCCAACTGTCCCAGGCCCAGAAGCCGTGAAACCACTTATAGTGATAACTGGGAAATAACCCGGAATGTTTCAGGTCACCTGCAGGCACTCTCCAGTTGTTCTGCATGGTCAGAACAGATTTCGCAATCAGAATTTTATATTCGGGACTATTCCGGTTACCGGATAATCTGGAATTGAGATGATCCAATACACCTTTTTTTTCATCTATCTTCTTCTGTAAATGTTTTAAAGGATTTTCAGAATAGGTTTTTATATTTGAGAATTCTTCTGAAATACTGTATTCAGGAAATATAAATGTTTGTGTCAAATTCAGATATTCAGATCCGCCTGGTTCAATTATGATTTTATTCTGTTTGATCTCATACGATCTTTCTGATACAGATAAAGATGATAAGCATTCTTCATCAATCCTGATAAATCCTATTGCCGGACTTTTTTTTGAAGAAATTTTGATACAATTCTGATATTTTTCAATTCTGATCTCATCTGAAAATATGTTACCTGACCATGAAGGTGAAAATTCAATTGAATGTTCCGATTTATTGAGTAATTGAGTATTTATCATAGCAGTATGAGGAGAGAGAAAAAATAATCTCTGGATGATTGTGAGTCCCTTACCGGAATATTCCTGTTCAAGATGGCTGCTGTATCCACTCTTTTTTAATGTAAGATCATCCCAATTAAGTTTTGATCCTGTTGAATTGTTTTGAAGAGTTAATCTGCTCAAAGCAGGGCTTATCCATACTCCGTTCTCCTGAGTCATAAGGAAAGGCCCGGAAAAGCCTCCATAATACTTTTGTTCATCGGGGAAGCTGTAAGCAAACCAGGCCCCATCGTCAGAAAATGCAAGATGAGTTCTGTCTTTTTGTGATAGTGGTGTGCCATTATAATCCAGAATCCCGGGATTAAGATTGTTTGTTAATGCAAATGTTCCAGGAGGTTCTTTAATGCAATTAATTGAGAAGATCAGGATCGATAAAAGTGTTAAAAAATATTTCATTCCAATTGATCTGGTCTAATAACAATTATCTTCTATACCAGGCACAAATTCCTGTCTGCTAATTGTAATAGCCCTTTCACTGGAAGATTATAGGGGCAGGTAGCTTCACAATGTCCCGGGCAATTATTGCAGACATCTGCCTTAGCTCCTGAAAGATTAGCATATTTTTCCATTGCATACTTTTCACTTCCATTTGTTTCAAAGTAATGGTTATATCTCAATATTGTGTTGACCGGAATATTTTCAGGACAGGATTGTTCGCATATCCCGCATGCATGACGGCAATACAGATCAGCTGCTCCTTCTGCATATTTTTCCAATTGTTTTTGTTTATTCCTGGTGAGGTTACTGCCGGAAAGGCTCAACATCTTCTCAATATCATCGAAGCTCCTGAATGCAAGGTTAAGAACATTCACATTAGGATTGTTCATAACAAATTGTAATGCTGCATCCCTTATCTCGTCACTGTTCTGAAGGTTGTGTTTTTTTATGAAGGTTTCTGACCGGTCAGCAGTTTCCTGCAATCTGTTAAAATAGTTTAGAGTCCTTTGATCAACCTCTTTTCCATCTTCTTTCAGTTTCTCGATCCTCTCCTTCATGTCGTAGTATCTGCCGATCGGATTTGATTTCATGATTGTTATTGCAATGTTTTTTTTTTTTGCCGCAGCCATTATCTTCTCACCAGGATCTGTTTTTAAGAAGTTATATACGATAAGGAGGATATCAAATCTACCATCGTTAACAGCACCCATCAAAACCTCTTCCATAACATCTTCGCTTCTTCCAAACCTTGCTCCATGATTGGATACACCTGTGAATCTTAGTTTTCCTTCAGATTTCAATTTTTTAACTGCAGTATGGAATCCTTTATTTTTAATAACACCTATTGATGAAGCGCCATGGATCATCAGGCAATCGATATATTCAGTTTTAAGCCTGTCTCTGCATTTATTGAATTTTTTCTCGATCTCTTCAGCAGTCGAGTCTTCTTTCAGGTGAAGTTTTGTAGTAATGAAAAGAGATTTACGGTCTCTGCCCTCAATAGCTTTCCCGATATTTCTTTCGGAAGATCCTCTTCCGTATGATTCTGCAGTATCTATATAATTGATCCCTGCATCAAGCAGTGCATTAAGAATAGGGACATCAAATGCTCTGGAAGTTCCAAGTCCGATATCAGAGGCCTTGAACCCGGTTCTGCCGAGGGTATTTAATTTCTTTATTTTTGGAAATGAAGAAGTTGTTTCCTCAGTTTCTCCATAAAGCAGACTCCCTTTCCCGGGGATTCCCAAACCTGCTATCCCTATTGCAGAAGTCTTAATAAAATTTCGTCTGTTAAAAATTCCTTTTTTGTTCATAGGTACTCCTGAAAAGAATTATATAGAGAACAAAAAAAATATAAAAGGTGGCGATAAAAAGAATCCTTCTGGTTATTGACCTATTTATCAAAGGAGGATAATAACACCAGGCTGAATTTCAGTTTTGATCATATCCGGAACACATGATCGTATATAGATCTTTTCCAAAGATAGTGGTGATATCTTTTAAGGGTCTGAGGCCGAAGATAAGTGTGATTGCAATCGGATCTGCACGGAAATCTGTATGTCCCTCATAAAACCCGTATCTCATTATATAAAAAGGGTTCATCTCACTGATCTGAATACCGGTAAGCCTTGTGATTAATTTGCCCATTTTTTCTTTTGATAAAAGGGGGAAGATCTTATTCAGGATTTTGAGTTCAGATTCTTTCAATTCTTTTTTTATATGAATATTCCATTTTCCTTCAACTTCATCATGAAAGATCGATTCCTGATATCCTTTCCCTGCCTCAGCATTAATTACTATTTTGTGATCATTGTAAAAGATTATGGCATTATTTACTGATCGTTTACTTAAATACTTTCCCAGGATAGCATTCCAGACATGGAAGAGAGGTTTTGCCAGATCATTGTGTTTCAGCCCTAAATGTTTAACGATCCTGTTATCATTTTTCAGGACGGATATAATATCTTCATTTTTTCCAATAAAGCCTGAGTGAGAAAATCCACCCGGCCTTGCCAGGTAATTGATCAGTTCGATTTTTCTCCCTGTTATGTATTTTTTTTTGTCCAGTTCAGAATCTGAATGAAGTCCTCCTTTTCCTAAAAACCGGAAATCTCTGTTCCCCACATAAAGCTGTTTCCCTTTCCCTGTAAGATAATACATACAACTGTATATATCACCATTCTCCTGTGTAACGGGGACAAGTAAAAAGCCATACAAAGTTTTAATTGTAATTAGTTCACTGCTTTCGCTGGTGATATAAGGGGAGGGGAGATCGGGCCTGGATTTGTATACATGAGGATAAAGTTTAAAGCCGGGTTGGTTTCCTGACACGGATGAAAACAATAATAATATGCAGATCAACAAAATAAGATATTTAAAAAAATAATTATACAATTTTCCTCCTTATTATATTAATACGTCGGAAAGGGTGTGTGTTTTCCCTGAAATTATTATTATATTATCTTTTTGAAGAAGAAATGGTAAACCGATTTTCCGGAATAACACTTTATGTAGTTCCTTATATCTTCCCATCCCTCATTTTTAATATGATTGACAGCTTCGTGTATATTTCTGAACTTTAATTGCCGGCCGCTCTTTTTGGTCAGATCTCCATTGTAAAGGAGATTCTCCAACCTTTCTCCATACCTGACCACAATTCCATGAACAATGCCTCCACTCTGTTTTTCCCATATAAGTTCAAGAAATTTGATATTGTCTGATTTTGAAAGATTCCGGCTGTTCACATAAATGCCTGCATAAATTGAATTTACCGATATTAATAGAAACAAAATTATTGTTAGTTTAAAACTCTTCATATATAAGAAACCGGCTGCCCGGTTCTCCCCTTAAAATGAGGATAATATAATAAATCTATGTTGTCAAATTGAAAAACAGGAGACAGGATAAAAAATATAGTAAAAGAGATTTTTAACAATATTGAGTTTTTCTATCTGTGTGTGATACTATTTCGGTTGTATTTAGTAAATTAATTTTAACAACAACAATATTCCGGAGGATACGAAATGAGATTTTTTAAGAGAATTGTTTTTATGATCACTTTTTTTTCTGCACAACTTGTTATGTCCGAGGTTGTACATAAGGCGGGTGAGGAAGTTACAAAGAAGAAACCACCTACTTTTTTCAGTTTTCTGCTGCAGCCAAAATTCATAGTAATGATAGTAATAGGATTAGTAGTTCTTTTTCTTCTTAAGAATAATAAAATGAAGAGTGGAATAAAGGTTACACTACTTCTTTTATCAACTTTTCTTTTCGGATTTGCCGGAAATATTCCTGCTGATTTCTTTCATTCATTTGCAATGCATCCTTCACCAATGTGTGCAGCTACAAAACCTCTCTTATATGGATTCGGGATTCCATTCATTGTCATGCTGTTTGTTATATTCCTGCTTACATTGATCGGGCCAAAACTTTTTTGCGGATATGTATGTCCTGTCGGTGCTATGCAAGAGCTGATAGCTATGTTATCAGACAAATTGAAAATTAAAAGGCTTAGTACTAATTTCAGACTTGCACATGCTATAAGGCTTATAGTGTTTCTTTTATTTATTTTTATAAGTGCCACAGCTATTCTGAATATCGTTTATAAGGGGCAGGTATTTCCCAGATCATTCTATGACTTTATCAACCCTTTCCACGGACTGGAGTTCGGACTTGAAAAAACATTTATCGGATATATTACACATTATGTACCATTTCTGCTCACTTTGATCCTTTCTTTTAAATATTACAGGCCATTCTGTCACTTTGTATGCCCCATCGGACTTTATACCAGTTTTGTAGAGCAGGTTTCTCTATTCCGTATCAGGCTCAATAAAGATAAATGTACCGATTGTAATATATGTGTTAAGGAATCTCCCTGTACTGCAATTCCTTCTATACTTGAAGGCGCAGAACTAAGGCCCGATTGCTATACATGTAATGTTTGTATTGAGGTTTGCCCGGAAGATGCTTTAGATATCGGTATAAAAAGGATCAAATAGTTATTAAAAGATATTAATTACTGTTTGCTTTTAACAGATTCTATTTTGGCATCCATTGATGCCTCCTTATCTCTTCTGTCATCGATGCTAAGCCTTGTGGAAACTCTTTTTGCCCCTTTTTTAAAAGGAGTTTCATGCATTTCCCTGACTGCTTCAAGAATTCTGTCAAGATCACCTTCAACCACGGTGGACATAGGGGTTAGTTTAGTTTTTAGGTCGCTATATTTTTTCAGAACATTCTCTACATCAGCTACATACTGACTCAAAGATGTCGAACCTGTACCAAGTGGCACGACCGTTATTTCTGCGATAGTTTTGTTCATTTTAAACTCCGGTATTATTAGATCAGGAAATTATAATATAGTCAAAAAAGTAATTGTGATAAAATAAACTTTCCTAAGGAGGATCATTGATAACTGAGGCTGAAATCAGGTTCATTTCTAATAGCTGCGGAACTGAAAGCAGAGGAACCACCAATATTATAATAATGCTGGAGGAAGGGTTGAGTGTCCCTTTTATATCCAGGTACAGGAAAGAGCAAACCGGCAATATAGATGAGGAACTGGTCAATTCAATATCTGATCGTTATGATCTTCTTAAAGAGATCAATCTGAGAAAGGCAACGATCCTTAAAACAATTGAACAACAGGGAAAACTTTCGGTAGAACTTAAGGAGAAGATCCGGGATTGCCATTCTCCCTCTGAACTGGAGGACATCTATTTACCATATAAACCAAAGAAAAGGACCAAAGCTGTTATTGCAAAAGAGAAGGGATTCGGGCCGCTTGCTGATGATATACTTGATCCTGAGATCAATGGATCTTCAGAGAAGCTTGCAGGAGATTTTATTTCTTCCGGAAATAATGCAGAGAGTATTGAAGAAGCACTGGAATTATCCGGCTTTATTATTGCAGAAAAATTGGCGGAAAATTCGAAGCTCAGGAGTGAATTAAGAAAATATTTAAATCATAGTGGATTTTTATCATCAGAAGTAAAAAAAGAATTCAAAGACAAAAGAAGTAAGTTTGAACAATACTATGACTATCGTGAATCTGTAAAAAAACTTCCTTCACACAGAATTCATGCTGTGTTCAGGGGAGAAAATGAAGGGATATTAAAAAAAAGGCTGGAAGCCGATCTTGAGAAACCGTCGCGAACACTTCGACAGATATTGTATCCTGAAAATCACAAGAGAGTACTCTTTTTGAACAAAGTTTATTCAGATTCAATCAAACGCCTTGTTTTCCCATCCCTTGAGAATGAGATAAAAACAGAATTGAAAAAAGATGCTGATGAGAAGGCTGTCGCGGTATTTGCTACAAATCTTGAAAAAATTCTATTGTCAGCACCTGCAGGTAGTTTGAATGTCATTGCAATAGATCCCGGATTCAGGACAGGGTGTAAGGTTGCTGTTCTTGACAAAACAGGAAAATTCATTAATAACACTACCATATTTCCTACAGAACCAAAAAATGATATTGAACATTCGAAAAAAACAATAAGATCTCTGATCAAAGAATATTCGATCGAAGCTATAGCTATCGGGAACGGGACAGCGTCAAGGGAAACTTATTCGTTTGTAAAGAGTTTCGTTAATGAAGATGTTATTGTATCGGTAGTCAGTGAATCCGGCGCTTCTATCTATTCTGCTTCAAAGACAGGGAGAGAAGAGTTCCCGGAATTGGATGTGACAGTTAGGGGCGCAATCTCGATCGGCAGAAGGTTCCAGGACCCTCTTTCCGAACTGGTCAAGTTAGATCCAAAATCGATAGGAGTAGGACAATATCAACATGATGTTGATCAGAAGCTATTAGGTAAGAAGCTTGAGACAATAGTATCATCGGTTGTGAACAGGGTAGGTGTTGACCTTAACAATTCTTCTGCCCACATCCTGAGATATGTATCCGGTATCGGTGAAGCTTTGTCAAAAAGAATATTTGAATTCAGGAACAAGAACGGGATGTTCACCAACAGGAATCAATTGAAAAAAATTGAAAAATTCGGTGCTAAAAGTTTTTTACAAAGTGCAGGATTCCTGAGAATAAATGGAGGTGAGCAGTTGCTGGATTCAACTGGTATTCATCCTGAATCATATCCTGTTGTGAGAAAAATTTGTAAAGATATCGGAATGGACATCTCAGAGTTAATCAACAATGAAAAGGCCATAGATCAAATTGATTCCGGGAAATATGTTTCAGAAAGTACAGGTGAATTTACCATTAATGATATAATTAATGAACTCAGAAAGCCCGGACGGGACCCGCGAAGTTCCTTTGATCCTGTAGAATTTGATGATTCGGTAAGTTCAATTGATGATCTGGAAGTTGGAATGATCCTGAATGGTATTGTTACCAATATTACGAACTTCGGAGCTTTTATTGATATAGGAGTTCATCAGGATGGACTTGCACACATTTCAGAACTATCAGATAAATATGTAAAAGATCCCTATAGTGTAGTTTCAGTAGGGGACAGAGTGAAAACCAGAGTACTCCAGGTTGACAAAGAATTAAAGCGGATCAGCCTCAGCCTTAAAATGCAGGTATCGGAGTAACAGATTATATATTTATTCGGGTTCTGATCTTACGGGATTAAAATATTTTTTCCTGAACCTTAATGAAACATTCACTAACCCGATGAGGACGGGGACTTCGACAAGAGGGCCGATTACCGCTGCAAAAGCCTCTCCTGAATTAATACCGAAAACAGCAACAGCAACTGCTATTGCAAGTTCAAAGTTATTGGATGCTGCGGTAAAAGAGAGAGTGGCAGTCTTCTTGTAATCTGCTCCGATCTTCCTGCTCATAAAAAAACTTACCAAAAACATCACGATAAAATAAATAAGAAGCGGGATAGCAATTCTGATCACATCAAAAGGTATTTTTACTATGAATTCCCCTTTCATACTGAACATTACCATAATGGTAAATAATAGTGCTATCAATGTTATCGGGCTGATCCTGGGAATAAATTTTGTCTCATACCATATCTTCCCTTTTAATTTGATCATAGTGAACCTTGTTATCATTCCTGCAATGAAGGGGATCCCCAGATATATGAAAACACTTTCGGCGATCTGACCAATACTGATCTCAACAACACTGCCTTTCAATCCAAGCAGGGGAGGGAGTTTTGTTATAAATATCCAGGCATAGAATGAGAAGAACAGAACCTGGAAAATACTATTGAATGCAACAAGTCCGGCAGCATATTCAGAATCACCTTTTGCCAGTTCGTTCCAGACAAGTACCATCGCAATGCATCTGGCAAGTCCGATAAGTATCAGGCCGGTCATATAATGAGGCATATCACGAAGGAATAATATTGCCAGGAAGAACATCAGGATCGGCCCGATTATCCAGTTTTGGACCAGAGAAAGAGCCAGCACTTTCCAATCCCTGAAAATATCTCCCAATTCTTCATATTTAACTTTCGCAAGTGGCGGATACATCATAAGTATAAGTCCGATTGCGATTGGAATATTTGTTGTTCCGCTATTGAATTTATTCCAGAAATCAACTATTGAAGGGATAAAGTACCCGAGTAATACTCCTGCCGCCATCGCAGCAAATATCCATAATGTTAAGTATCTGTCTAAAAACTTAAGCTTTTTTTCCCTGGGCATTAATCTAACCTCCTGAATTATTCTCTTTTTCACCTAAATAGTTAAAAGATAGATCCCTGTAATAATAATTAGAATACCACAGATCTCTTTTATTATTATTGTTCCACGAGATGACTCATTCCACTTTAAATATTTTTGTATATATTCTGTAAACGAACCTGCCAGAACGATCACAAGACAATGTCCGGCTCCATAAGCAGCAAGAAGAGAAAAACTGTGAATAAAATCTGAAGATGATGAGAATAGAGTTATAGCAAGAACCGGTGCCATATAGGCAAATGTACATGGGCCGAGAGCAATGCCAAAAACCAGCCCCAGAATAAAAGCAGGGCCGGAACCTTTTTTCCTGATCTTTAATTGTCCGGCTCCCGGGAAGTTTAATTTAATTATATTTAGCAGGTAAAGTCCGACAACAAGAAATATAATAGCAACAATATAGTTTGCCCATTTCCCGATATCACCCATCATTCTGCCCATTAATGAAGTAATGAGACCAATAATTGAGATCGTGATAAGAATACCTGAAGAAAATGATAAAGAGGTCCATAATGCGATCTTAAATGATTTGTTTTCCTGATCGCTTATGTAAGCAACTATCAATGGGATGCTTGCAAGGTGACAGGGACTAAGAAGTATACTGAGAACTCCCCATAGAAATGAGCCTGAGAGCGCTATTAAAAATGTAGATTGTACTAATGTTGAGAGCCAGGAAAATAGTGAATCCAAATTTATTCTACTCCCTTTTCTTTTAATATCTTTATTATCTCTTTCTTGGGGAAAAATCCTTCATGTCTAAAGTATTCTTTCCCCTCAATGTCAAGAAAAACCTGAGTAGGGATCAGCCTGATCTTATATTTGCCTGCAAAAGGTTTACCTTCAGATGTCCATACATCATGGAATACAACTTTTACCTGATCCTTATATTCCTTCTCTATTTCATCCATGATCGGCTGCATTTTTTTACAGGGTATACACTTCACTGATCCTAATTCTACGAAAGTAACCTTTATAGTGGAAACTTCATTTTGCTCAATTTTTTCTGGATTACTCTCTCTTTTGTTATTAGTATTGCAAGCTGCCTGAAGAGTGAATACGAAAAATCCTATAAATATTAAAACAGTTATTTTTTTTATCATTTTGGTTTCACCTCATTTTAATTTGAAATTATTATTTGTACTTTTTTGCAATAACTTGAATGATCATGAGAGCATTTTCTTGATGTCCTCAATTCCCGGGATCTTTCCGGAAGCTTTCACTACTCCGTCAACTACCAATGCCGGGGTCATCATTACACCAAAGCCCATGATCTCATCAAGATCAGTTACTTTTACCAGGTTGAACTCGATTTTCATATCTTCTGCAGCTGAACGTGTAACTTCTTCCAGTTTCTTACACTTTGGGCATCCGGTCCCTAAAACTTTTAGTTCCTTCATATTTCTCTCCATTATAATTTTTCCTTATTTCATTTGTTATCTCATTAAATGGGCCATTATTTTGTCATAAGTGCATTAAAGATCATGATTACTGAAGCTATTAAGGTAGTAATAGCAAAAAGCAATTTTAGAGATCTTTGTCTTGATTTTAAAGCTTTCATAGATCCGAGCATTCCTCCAATTGCCCCTGCAACAGCAAGTGGCAATGCAATCCTCATATCGAAATGACCTGAAGCTGAGTGACCGAGAAACCCCATAAATGCTATTGCCGAAACCATCATGGTTGAAGTTCCTACCGCTATTTTCATGGGTACGTTACAAGCAAGTACCATTAGTGGCACGAGAAATGATCCTCCGGAAACTCCGACCATGCCCGCAAAAAATCCTGATAATATAGTTGCAGGTAGAGCAATTTTTAAGTCCATCAGAAATATATGATCTCCGAATATGATTTCCCATGATAGTAAGGATTTTTTTCTGGTTCTCTCTTTTACGGGTTTTAACATGAGTAGGGCGGAAAGAAAAAGTAATGCAGAGAATATATACTTCAGGGTTCTACCTGTAATCAGATCAGAGAAAAATCCGCCTAAAAATGCAAAAATAGAAGTTACTATCCCGATAATAAAAAAGAGCTTCCACGATATGGTTCTTTTTTTTCCGAAAAATAATGATGCGGATAAGGAGGAAACAATTAATATAAACTGGCCTGTCGTTGCTGCCTGATGCATTGATATACCGGTAAGTGCCAGAGTAATAACATAAAAATTTCCCCCTCCTCTTCCAGTCATCGTCATGACAAATGCAATGATAAATATTATTCCTGCTAATAGCATAAGTGATCCCCTATAGTTTTAAAAAATTTTGATATATCACTTGTTTCTTATCCCCCGGATCTTGTCAGTTTTATAAGTTTCCCGGGCATAAGTTCTTCTGAAATTGAACTATATCCACCGGTAATAATTCTTGCATTGTCATATCCATTCATCCGGAGAAAGAGGTAAACCAATGTGGACCTTATTCCTGAGGAACAGAAAATTCCAACAAGTTTATCTTTCGGAATTTCATTTAGTCTGTCCGGGATCTCTTCGATCGGGATATTCAGAACCGGCATGTGGTGGAGCAGTTTAAAAGAAATGGCTTCGTGTTCAATTGATGACCTGACATCAAAAAATATAGAGTTTTCTGATTTAAAGTGGTTCGCTGGAGATATTTTGTGCTTCCCCCCTCCAAAGAAATCAAAGGTCATTGATCTTAAAATATCAGAAACTTTTTGTATCTCTTCCATTTTATCCTCCTAAAAAAGAAAATATGTTAAAGTTGGCAACATAAGTTTTTTTTATAATTCATATTTTTTTCATTATCTGTTTTTTACTTTTAAAATATTATTCCGTAAATGAGACCTGAAATTGTCGCCATTACTACGACCAGGGATACAAAAACCAATGTTTTTTTTGTTCCAAGTACTCCTCTGATTACCAGCATATTTGGAAGACTTAATGCGGGACCGGCCAGAAGAAGAGCCAGTGCAGGGCCTTTACCCATGCCTGCACCCATCAATCCCTCAAGAATTGGCACTTCAGTTAAAGTGGCAAAATACATGAAGGCTCCGACAATCGAAGCGAAAAAGTTTGCAAGAATGGAATTGCCTCCGACAAGGGTCTGGATCCAATCAGACGGGATCAAACCTTCGTTACCCGGCCTGCCTAAAAATATTCCTGCAGCCAGAACTCCCAGAAGTAATAGAGGCATGATCTGTTTTGTGAAACCCCAGGAAGAGATCGTCCATTCTTTCAGTTCATTTTTTTTGAACCATTTGATAAGGATGAAAATTAATATTATTGCGAAAATTCCTGTTATCATCCATTTATTCATAAATATTGATGCCCAGATATTGTTATCAGCAGCTACAGGTTTTCCCCAGTTTGCAAATACAAGTATCCCCACCATAGAAATAAAATATAATGAGTTTTTCCATAATGATCTATCATCAGAATTCTCTACTAATTGAAATCCTGTATTTTGGTTTTTCCTATTATTTTCTCTTAAGAAAATAATATGCATCATCAATCCGATAACAATACTGAAAACAATCGCTCCGATGGCCCTTGCTAATCCCAACTCCCACCCTAGTACCTGTCCGGTCAGGATTATGGCAAGTATATTTATAGCAGGCCCTGAATATAAGAATGCTGTTGCAGGGCCGAGCCCAGCTCCCCGTTTATAAATACCGGAGAAGAGTGGTAATACAGTACAGGAACATACTGCCAGAATTGATCCTGATACAGATGCAACTCCATAAGAAACAATTTTATTTGCATTTGGGCCCAGATATTTAATTACAGAGTTCTGACTGAGAAAAACTGATATTGCTCCGGCTATAAAAAAAGCCGGGACAAGGCATAGCAAAACATGTTCCCTTGCATACCATTTTGCCAGAGCCAAAGCTTCAAAAACTGGTCCTCCGAATGGAATGATATCAAGTGGGAGAAAGTAGAACAGAATAAAAGCTCCAACCATTAAAAAAAAGATTTTCCATTCTTTCATTTTGTACACCTCGTTATTTCTTTATATTCCCATGTAGCGATATACGAGTATAAAATTTTTACTTTTTACACAAGATGTTACGATCTGCAAGAAGAGCTGATCTTCTCTCTTTTTCCAGCAATTCATCATTATCAAACAGTGATCTTACTAATTTAAACAATGTTTTATTAAGTTCATCTTTTTTCATAAGACTATATTCAACCCAGAGGCCTTCTTTGATATCTTCAATTATCTCTGCTTCTTTTAATATTCTTAGATGACCTGATACTGTGGACTGTGATAAACCGATGATATCTGTGATCTCACAAACACACATAGGCTTTGACATCAGCATATTTACTATCCTGAGTCTGTTATTTTCCCCCAGCGCTTTGAATATTTTTCCTGTCTTGTTTAGCATATCGTTATATCCCGATATACCATTGTACACTTATTTTTTATAATTGCAACAGTTTTCAGTAGAATTAAGAATAATTAATCTAAAAATGAATCCTTAAAGATCTCAGTTAGATTGATAGTGTGGTTGCCGATCCTCCTGAGGTCTCTTGTGAATCCGTAAAAAAGGATACTGAGCCTTGTCTTGGATGAATCATCCCGAATCCTGCTTATCTGGTTTGAATCAAATTTATCAATAAGCTTTTTAATGCTTTTTTCGTTCTTAATGATCTTTGCCAGGCTTTTTTTATCTTTCGCTATCATTGCATCTGATGAACTTTCAAGGGTATCGATGATCAGGTCTTTTAATTTTTTTAATTCTTCCAATTGAGAATCAAGGAGTCCTTTATGATTATTATCTATATGGTTATATGCTCTTATTATAATGTCTCTCTCACAATCTGCAATTCCCTGAAGAACACTAATAGTTCTGGAATAGTCTGCAGTTTGTTTGGGGTCTGATTTCTGCAGAAGTCTGAGGGTTTTAAATACGTTGGCAGCAATAATATTTGCTTCAGTCTGAATCCTCTTCGAATCTTTTTTGCATGATCTTAATATCACTCTGCTCTCAGAACTCACTCCTTCAAATCCCCTCTTCAGGACATCAGAAACATCTTTAAGGAAATAACCTGCATGTTCGAATGTTATAGTTACTGCATATTTCTGGTCTTTAACTTTTTTTAAATTAAAGATCTCGAAATCCCTTGCTTCTTTTTCCCGGCTGCTGTGCAAATGGTGGTTTTTATATATAGCAAAAGCTCCCAGAAGTATGATCAGGATCACACCCGGGATCTTTAGGAAGATCATTACAAATGCAAATATGGCAGAGACCGAAAAAGCAAGAAATGCAGTTATGAACCAACCGCCAATAACAGTAAATACTCCTGCTACTCTGTAAACCGCACTTTCTCTTCCCCATGCCCGGTCTGAAAAGGAAGTACCCATAGCAACCATGAATGTTACATAAGTAGTTGAGAGAGGAAGCTTCATTGATGTAGCAAAAGAGATCAGAATGCTGGCTACCATAAGGTTTACAGAGGCTCGTATAAGGTCGAATGAAGGTTTTTCTGAGTCATCTCCTGATGTTGTTTCATTTACAGCTTTAAATCTTCTGTTTAACATGGAAATAAATCTTCCGGGAACGATTGCTTTAAATCCATCCGAAGTTGAAGTGAAAATCCTGACAACAGACCTTGAAAGTGCAGATGAACCGAATCTTTCAAAACCCTCTTCCTGCCTGCTGAGGCTGAGCTCAGTTTTTGTAACAGTTTTTGCTTTTCTGGAATACCACAATGTTATCGCCATGATTATTCCGGCAATAAGCAAGAGGACAGTATGTGATGAAGTTGCTTTTTGTAGTTCGGTCATTGCACCGGTTAACGGGTTCTCCATTCCTGCTGAAGCTTTAAATGCACTCAGGCCTGCCAGAGGGACACCGATAAAATTAACAAGGTCATTTGCAGCAAAGGCCATCGCAAGTGCGAAAGTGCCGATCAGGACTATAATTTTAAGAATATTGATTTTTGTAAGTAAAAGTAGGATCTCAAGGATAAAAGCAAAAATAAGGAAACTTATAAAAAGGATAAGGATCGTGTTTGATTTTATCCATGTCAGAGTTTCGGGAGTGATAAATGTTGAACCCTTGGCACCTTTTATAAGGATAAAATACATAATTGAAGATAATGCAATACCACCCCAGACAGCTCCATATCTCCTGACCCTCTTTTTGAAATCAAATGTAAAGATCAGCCTGGAAATGAATTGGATCAATGCTCCTGTTATAAATGCGACTATCACCGAAAGTAATATACCGAAAATAATAGCAAGGGCTTTACCGGTATTGATATACTTGATGATATTTGAAAAGCCTTCTCCTGATCTGGAAATCTTTATGACTGACATTGCAACAGCTGCTCCCAGAAGTTCAAACACGATCGAAACCGTTGTTGAAGTCGGTAGTCCGAAGGAGTTGAACATATCAAGAAGAATTATATCTGTTAACATGACTGCAAGAAAGATTGTGATAAGATCAGGCATCGTGAAGAATTCAGGATGAAAGATCCCTTTTCTTGCAACTTCCATCATCCCTTTACTGAAGGTTACTCCTGCAATAAGTCCAAAACTTGCGATCATGAATATCATATATCGTGAAGCTACCTTTGAGCCGATGGAAGAGTTGAGAAAATTTACTGCATCATTTGAAACTCCGACAATAAGATCAGAAATTGCAAGTCCTCCCAGGACTATAACTGCCGCAAGATATATATTCATTTCTACTCCTTGTGTAACCCGACAAGTATCATTTAATAAGTGATATTTTATCACTTTTTTTGGATAGAATAAAGAATTCTGAAAGATTTGCCAATACATGTTCAGATTGACACTTCGACAGAAATAGATTAAACTACAAAACATACACAAGGCTAACAAAAATGGGAGATCCGGATGCAATTGTCTGAAATGAAGGTTGGGGATAAGGGAGAGATTCTCTCTGTTCAGGCAAAGGGGGAGATTCGGAGACGGATTCTCGATATGGGCCTTGTATATGGTGTGAAATTCAAAGTCGTCAGAGTTGCTCCACTTGGAGATCCTATTGAGATAAGATTAAAAGGGTTTCATCTTTCTCTAAGAAAGGAAGAAGCGGCATTCATCGAAGTAAAATTGAAAGGACATATTGGTGACGGTGTTCCGATGAGGGAGTACGGTCCCCTTCATACTCCTGTAAAACGCAAAAATATTAATAATGGAAACAGAAAAGATATTTCCGTTGCATTGGTTGGTAATCCGAATAGTGGAAAAACTTCTATTTTTAACCTCCTTGTCGGTTCAAACAGGAAAGTGGGGAATTTTACCGGTGTTACAGTTGATAAATATGAAGGTACTATCAAATATAAAGGGTATTCGATAAAGATAATAGATCTTCCGGGAACCTACTCCCTTTCTGCTTATTCACCCGAAGAGGTTATTACAAGGAATTTCCTTCTAAAGGAAAAAACAGATGTGGTAGTTGATGTTGTTGACGGCTCAAATCTTGAGAGAAACCTCTATCTTACAACACAATTAATGGAGCTCGGGACAGATATGCTGGTCGCCCTGAATATGTATGATGAAGTAAAAAAATCGAAAATTGGTATTGATTTTAAACATTTACAAATTCTTCTGGGATCACATGTAATTCCTACATCAGCAATTACAAAAACAGGTTTCACTTCATTATTGGATCATATTATCAGGGTTTTTGAAGGAAAAATAACTATAAGCAAGAATAAACTCACATACAGCAATAAGATGGAAGAGATGATAAGTGGGTTGGAGGAAGTTTTAAAAGTTGATAATGAATTAACTTCAGAGTTCCATCCCAGATGGATAGCAATAAAACTTCTTGAGAATGATCACTCTATTCATGAACTGGTGATTGAAAAACCGATCTGGAATGAAGTGGCACTTAAACTTAAAGAGGCTTCACTTTATTATTCTGACAAATACAGGTCAGATCCCGAGTTGATCATAACAGAAGATCGCCACTCTTTTATCCGTGGAGCACTTAAAGAGACAGTTCAGGATATAGTTAAAGAGAAGAAAAGTATAACAGATAAGATCGATTCTATATTATTGAACAGGATAATGGGATTACCGATCTTTCTTGGAATTATGTGGCTTATTTTTCAACTTACATTTACTTTAGGTAATCCATTTGTAGGATTGATCGAATCTTTCTTCAGAAATGCGGGTGTGAAAATTTCCGGACTTCTCCCTGCCGGGA
>JAOZUQ010000077.1 GCA_029938635.1 Candidatus Aminicenantota bacterium | reverse complement strand
GTTTAAATGGGGCTTACTCCTGTCAAACTTTTCCTTGCTCATAATTCCTCCTAAATTTTCTAACTTTATATATTAATAATTTCTAAACAAAATCAAAGCCCTCGATCAGACTTGAACTGATGACCTCATCCTTACCAAGGATGTGCTCTGCCAGCTGAGCTACGAGGGCACTTAAGCGGGAGACGGGATTCGAACCCGCGGCCTACAGCTTGGAAGGCTATAGCTCTGCCAGCTGAGCTACTCCCGCTTAATTGGGCAGGGGCGGATTCGAACCACCGAAGGCATAAGCCAATGGGTTTACAGCCCATCCCGTTTAACCACTCTGGAACCTACCCGTCCAATAAAAAACAGCTGGCGAAGGGACTTGAACCCCCGACCTGCTGATTACAAATCAGCTGCTCTACCAACTGAGCTACGCCAGCAAAAAACTCAAAGAGTATACCACACCCATAGCAGGTGTGTCAATTTTAAAAAACTGGAAAAATCCACTTTTTCAGGCGAATTATACCCTTTTTTTTCGTTTTCTGCAATGATTTTTTTAAATAATTTTGTATTTAATGCTTTTTTCTAAATTATGAGCATAACATCACCGTATGAGAAGAAGTTATATTCTCTATCGATGGCGATTTGATATGCTTTTTTCATGAGACCGAGGCCTGCAAATGATGACACAAGTATGAAAAGGGATGACTCAGGGAGATGGAAGTTTGTAAGTAGCTTGTCAACCATTTTAAACTTGAAGCCTGGAGAAATAAATATACCCGAACTAAAATCTTCTTCCATCGGATTTTCTGATGCAAAGGTTTCGAGAGATCTTACAGAAGTAGTACCGACAGCTAAAAGGTTTTTATTACATGTTTTTAAATAGTTTATTCTGTTTGAAACCGATTTTTCAATCCTGATATTTTCAATTCCCATTTTATGTTCATTAATATTCTCAACTTCAATCTTCTGAAATGTTGCCGGTCCCACACTGAGAGTAACTTCGAGAATTTCATTTTTCTCCTTTATTATTTCCAACAGATCTTCATCAAAGTGAAGGCCTGCTGTAGGAGCAGCTATCGATCCCGGATTTTTAGAATAAATTGTTTGATACCGTTTTAGATCAAAAGCTCTGTGTTGGTTCGCTTCATCGTATTTTCTTTTTATATAAGGTGGAAGAGGAGCATAACCATTTTCAAATAACTCCTCTAAGGAAAAGTTCAGTTTCAATATTCGTCTCCCCCTTTCGCCTTCAGCCTCAACTTTCCCGCTTTTTCCATTAACAATACTGAATACCGTCCCTTTCTTCATTCTTTTTGCCGGAAGGGCGAAACATTCAACCATATTTTCTGAGAGTTTTTTGGTGATGAGAAGTTCAACCCTCTTTTCGCCGACATGCACAAAGATTTTCACAGGATCTACCTTAGTGTTGTTCATAACAATAAAATCATTTTTATCAAGGAGGCTCGGGAGATCTGAAAATATATGGTGAGAGATTTCCCCGGTTCCTCTGTTTACAACCATAAGTTTTGATCCGGAACGTTTGTCTGAAGGGAACCTGGCTATCCGGCTTTCCGGAAGTTCAAATCTGAAGTCACTTAATTTCATCGGTCAATTTTATAACTGAATCACAAGAAGGTCAAATTTTATCCCCCCGCCTCCGGCACCCCCCTTACCAAGGGAGGTGATAAGCGATATTTTTAATACAGTTTTCCCCCTTCCTCAAGGGGGATTAAAGGGGGATCATAGACCTGTTAGTAAAGTCCCCCTCCAGGGGCAAGGTGAATTCACGCTAGTGAAGAGAAATCAGCCTGGGCTGATTTAGGGGCCAGGATTGAGAGTAAATTAAAAAAATAGTGAGATAGAATTTATTTTTTTTTATTTATTAACTATAATGATTCCAAAATTTAAAGGAGGAAAAATGAAAAAGATACTGATAATATTATCTGTGCTTTTAATTATGGGTCCGATGATCGAAGGCTTTGCTCAGGAAAAACCCCGCCTGGGTGTTCTGAGATTCACAAACCAGGTTGCAGGAACAAGTTTCTGGAGATGGAACAATACGGTTGCCACAGAGTTACAGGATATGCTTATCGCAGAGCTGTTCACTGTAAAAGCTTTTACTGTATTGGAAAGAAAAGAGATAGGAGCAGTCCTGTCAGAACAGGACCTTAGTCGTTCCGGAAGGGTAAGTAAAAGTACTCTTGTAAAAATGGGAAGGATCAAGGGCGCAAAATATCTTATAGCCGGAACAGTCACAGCATTTGAGATGAGCCAATCTTCCGGTGGAAAAGTGAGGTTCAAAGGGCTAAGCCTCGGAGGTAAAAAATCAAAAGCCTATATCGCAGTTGATGTAAAGGTGATCGATGCTGAGACAGGTGAAATAGTTGATGCCAGGACTATCGAAGCAAAGGCAAAGGGTAGTGCGATTGGCGCGGGGTTGAATATAAGAAATTTCGGTATTAGTGGTGATAAAGCGAAAAAGACTCCGGTAGGTAAAGCTATAAGAGCATGCATAATGTATATCTCTGACTATTTGAAGTGTTCCCTCGGAAAAGTAAAGTATCCCAGATGTATGAAGAAATGGGATAAAATGGAAAAGAAGAGAAGGGAGAAAACAATGGGAGCAATAGACTTAGATTAAAACAATTTAATCAACATTCACGAATAAACAGGATGGTAATCACATTACCATCCTGTATTTTTTCAATTGTGTTCCCGGTAATTTCAAATTAATTTTTTCAATAAATCAATAATAATTCAAAGACTGAGAAAAAAGTTATAATTTAAAATTATTTGTTGATTTATTCTTTACATAATGTTGTTTTTTTTATAGAATTACGTATCTTTTTTAAAAGGAGTCAATTGCATAATTAACCTCGTTACGAGGTTTAGTGAAATTGATTCAAATGGAGACAATATGAGAAAAACTTTTGTTGAGAAGGTTTTCAGTAATAAGTCCGGAAAAGATGTAAGAGCCGGAGCAATAGTTTCTGTTGAGCCTGATTATGTAATGAGTCATGACAATGCGGCTGCAATATCGGGAACATTCAAAAAAATTGGTGTCAGCAGAATAAAATACCCTGAAAGAGTTGTAATAATTCTCGATCACGAGGTTCCAGCACCAAAGGAATCATCTGCTATAAACCATAAGGAGATAAGAAATTTTGTTAAAGAGCAAAACATTCAGAATTTCTTTGATATTAACCATGGTATTTGTCACCAGATATTTACAGAACAGGGATTTGCCATGCCGGGAAAACTAATTGTAGGGTCAGACTCCCATACTACTACTTACGGTGCATTAGGAGCACTTTCAGCCGGAATCGGACGTTCAGAAGTAGCCGCAATCTGGGCAACCGGAGAATTATGGTTTTCAGTCCCGGAAACTATAAAAATAGTCATAAATGGGATCATGCCAAAATATATCACTCCAAAAGATATTGCCCTCTATATTATAGGAAAGATCGGGTCAGATGGTGCTGATTATAAAGCTGTTGAATTCTCAGGAGATACCATAAACAGAATGACCGTTCCTGAAAGGATGGTGTTGTCAAATATGGCAGCTGAAATGGGGGCAAAATGCGGTTACACTCCTCCTGATCATAACACATTTGATTATTTGAGAGGGCGTGCAAAGAGTGAATATGAGAGTCTCTATTCTGACGAAGATGCAGTATTCAGCAATATTTTCAAATTTAATGTTGAAGATGTATCACCTTCGGTTGCAAAGCCCCATACTGTCGACAATCTTGCTTCGATCAAAGATGTTGAGGGAACAAAAATTGACCAGGCTCTGATCGGGACCTGCACAAACGGAAGACTGGAAGATTTGAGAGCTGCTGCCGAAGTAATGGAAGGAAAGAAAGTAAAAGTAAGGACTCTGATAATACCAGCTTCAAGAACTGTCTATAAAGAGGCTATAAAGAGCGGTATCATTGAGACCCTGGTAGATTCCGGTGCGATCATATTGAATCCGGGGTGCGGCCCCTGCCTTGGAGCCCATCAGGGAGTGATGGCCCCGGGTGAAGTCACATTCTCTACCGCTAACAGAAATTTCAAAGGAAGGATGGGGTGCAGGGATGCAGAAATATATCTTGGCTCTCCGGTAACAGTCGCACTTGCAGCGTTGACAGGTGAAATAACAGATCCCCGGAGGGAATCATGAATGGCAAATTTGAGGGAAAAGTATGGAAATATGGAGATAATATAAATACCGATGTAATATTTCCCGGAAAATACACTTACCAGAAAATGGAACCGGAAGAAATGGCAAAGCATGCCCTCGAAGACCTGGATCCGGAGTTTGTTTCAAAAGTAAGTGAAGGTGACATTCTGGTTGCGGGAAAAAACTTCGGAATGGGATCGTCGAGAGAACAGGCTGCAATTGCAATAAAATATGCAGGAATAAATGTTATTATTGCACGATCATTTTCAAGGATATATTTCCGGAATGCAATTAACGCCGGAATGCCGGCGATTATAGCTCCTGATGCAGTTGATGCGATCAAAGAGGGTGACAAGGTCATAGTTGACATGGAAAATGGAAAAATAATAACACCGAAAGGTGAATTCACATTCCCTTCCTACCCTGCAACAGTTATGAATATTTTGAAAAAAGGCGGACTTATAAATTTCATTAAGGCGAACATATAAGGTTTGAACAAATCTTATTATTTCAGATAAAAAAAAATACCTTAAAATTTAGGAGGAATAATGTCAAAGAGAACTATCGTATTACTTCCCGGTGACGGGATCGGAAAAACAGTCCTGCCGGAAGCGGTGAGGGTTTTGGAAGCTGCGGGATTTGAAGCTGATTATGTAGAGGCCGACATCGGATGGGAATTCTGGTGTAAAGAGGGGAATCCACTTCCTCAGAGAACTCTTGAAATACTTAAAAAACACAAATTCGGACTTTTCGGTGCAATTACTTCTAAACCGAAAGCTGATGCTGCAAAAGAGCTTGATCCATCATTGAAAGATAAAGGTTTTGTCTATTACAGTCCTATCGTAGGATTGAGACAGCACTTCAATCTTGATATTTGTACACGCCCATGTAAAACATTCAAAGGTAATCCATTAAACTTCATCCGAAAAGGTAAAGGTAACACTATAGAAGAACCTGAAGTTGATGTCGTGATATTCCGGCAGAACACCGAGGGCCTTTATGGTGGCGTTGAATGGACAGATCCGCCGGATGATGTTTATGCTGCATTAAACACACATCCTAAAATGAAAAACTTCAAGGATACACCAAAGAGTGAATTATCTGTTTCAACAAGGATCTTCACAAAAAAAGCTACTGAGAGGATAATTCGTGCTGCTTTTGAATATGCAAAAAAATTCGGATACAAATCAGTAACAATTTGTGAGAAACCAAATGTTATAAGGGAAACGTCAGGGATGATGCTTGCTCTCGGGAAAGAGATTGCCAAAGAATATCCTGAAATTTCTTTATGGGATACAAATATTGATGCTCAGATGATGTGGCTGACAAAGAATCCGGAAAACTATGGAGTTATAGCAAGTGGAAATATGTTCGGCGATATCGTTTCAGACGGTTTTGCCGGATTGACCGGCGGACTTGGATTCGCATGTTCTGCAAATATCGGTGAGGAAGTGGCCATATTTGAACCTACTCACGGATCTGCACCAAAATATGCTGAATATGAGAACTCCATTGTCAATCCAATTGCAATGATACTTTCAGGATGTATGCTGCTGGAGCATATCGGAGAAAAGGAAATTGCAGAAAAGATAAGAAATGCAATTTCAAAAGTTGTGGAAGATGGCAAAGTTAAATCATATGATATGGCCAAACTGAGGGGTTCTGAAGATGCCCTCAATCAGGGAGCTGCTTCAACAAAAGAGATGACCGACGAGATCATCAGAAATCTTTAGTTTTGATCAGATATAAAAGGGGGGCATAAGCCCCCCTGATTTTCAAACAAATTAATTACTTCTTAACTTTAGTAAATTATCTGAATTCAGATTATTTTTTGGAAGGAAGAATTTTATACATTCCTGTTCCACATTTTACACAAGTACCCTTCATAGCGGGTCTTCCATTCTTCATTTTAACTTCCTGTGCATCTTTCATCTCAGACTTTGCTTTACATTTAACACAATACGCTGTTTCTGCCATTTTTTTCTCCTTTCAGAGGCAATTTATCAAATAAGGAAACAAATTGCAACAAAAAAAAATAAATTTATGAAATATTGTGGGGAGAAATAATCTCCCCACATTATCAATTACCTATTTTTTCTCCATGAGTCCCTTCGCTGTCCGGTCCTCTTTAGCCGGAGCAGGAGTCATTTCAGGAGTATTTGTTTTAAGCATTATCAGTAATTCTTTAACAAGCCGCTCAACCTGAAGATCTCTCCCTTTCATGAGCATATTCGGGTCATCCCAGACATAAATATCAGGCCTTACACCCTCGCCTTCCTGGAACCATTTGCCACTATTGTAATAAAGCCTGGCACCTGGAACAGTAATTCCTCCCCCATCAATAAGTCTGTGGCCTGTTGCAGGACCTACAAGAATTCCAAGAGTTCTTTCACCAACGATCGGGCCTGCTTTTAATTCACGAAACGCCCATGGAAGGCCATCCCCTCCGGAACCTGCCCATCCGTTAATCAGCATTCCGACCGGCCCTGTATTCATCTTGGATGGCACAGTCTGATCTTTTCCGTGACGCCAGTTCAGATTATAGATAACCGGACGTTTTAACAATTCAAGAAAACGGTCCGCCAATTGACCACCACCATTAAACCTCTCATCTATAACAAATCCCTTTCTATCAACCTGTGCATAATACATACGGACAAGATCTCTCTGTCCTCTGGATGAAGTGTCGGCCATATAAACATAACCAAGTTTTCCACCAGAAAGTTTATCTACCATCAACCTGTTTTTTTCGATCCATTCGTAAAATCTTAAATTTGTTTCTTCACGTTGTGTGAGGCATTTTACAACGATCTTTTTTGAGTCATCATTAGAACCACTTTTGCTAATTGTTAATTCAACAGTCTTACCTGAAAATCCTTCAAAAACAGAATATGGATCTTTGTCAGGATCAAGTTCAGTATCATTAACAGCAAGAATATAATCACCTTCAACAACATTAACTCCGGGTTTGTCAAATGGTGACCTTGTTATAGTATCCCAGGCCGCAGGCCTTACTATTCTTTTCACCATATGTTTATTGTTCTTTGCACCCCAGTCTATTCCGAGAAAACCGGTAATACTGGGTAAAACTCTCTCAGAATCACCACCGAATGTATAGGTGTGACCGGCGCTTAGTTCAGCAGAAAGATTCGAACATATATTGTTGACATCCAGACGGGTTCTTGCGTAATCAATAAGTACTCCATATCTTTTTCTCATTAAATTCCAATCGACACCCTGCATTGCAGGATCATAGAAAAAATCACGATACCTTCTCCAGATATCATTAAATATTTGATGCCATTCTTCTTTAGGGACCAGATTCATCACGAGAGCATTGGTTGGAATCGGTTTTTTTATTTTCTGGCCGGGAGCAGGTTTAATGATCCCATAACTCCTTTTGCTTTTGACCAGAATGGATTTCCCATCTGAAGTGACATTATAGTTGCTGACACCCGAGATGATCTTTTTAGATTTTCTTTCTTTTATGTCATAAAACATGAGAGACGGATCTTTTTCATCACTACCTGAATTCGGCCATTTAACATAGATTATCTTTCCTTTCAGGGAAAACAACCTACCCATATTTCCTGCTTTTGGAGGAAGTATCTCCATTCGTGATTCAATATCATCAAGATCTATTTTTACAGATATTTCAGCCTTTTTCTTATCTTTCTTCTTATCGTTCTTTTTCTCTGCGTCCGGTTTCTTACCAGATGGTTTATAAGAATCATTCTCTGTATATAGAAGGGACTTTGCTCCCTTCGTCAGGCTTATCACAGCAATCTGACTGCTATTCGGGTATACCCATGTCCCGTCACCCAGGTCTGAATAAACAGCTTTCATACTTCTGTTTGTCATGCAGTATATGTACTTCCCATCCTCACTGAAAATCGGATTATAGTCGAAGAAAAAACCGCTGGTAACCTGATTTAATTTTTTGTCTGCCAGATTATAAACAAACACTGCATTATTACTATTGTCCATTCCAAGTTCAAATGTGATCCATTTCGAATCAGGTGACCAGGATATCAGATAATAGTATCTCCCTCCATGTCCAACATTCCACTTAGTATGAGCAACATTTGTTGTTTTACCGGAATCAATATCAACAACGTATATTTTATTGGTTTCATCAATAAAAGCTATACTTTTATTATCAGGAGACCAGAATAATCTATATCCATATCCTTTCTCCCTTTTAGTGAGTTGTTTTACTTTCCCGGAAAGATCTTTAAGATAGATCTCATATTCACCCGAGGCATCACTCCAGTAAGCAATATTTTTCCCGTCAGGGGACCATGAAGGACTATGCTCCCAGGTACCGCTTGTTTTCGTAAGGTTTTTTATAAAACCTTTTTCTGCCGGGACATCAAACAACTCTCCTCTTGCTTCAAAAATAATCCGTTTAGCATCGGGAGAAACAGTCATATTTGTAATCTGCTTCCCCACATTCTTTTTCTTTGTCATTTCAGTCGAAAGATCACTGATAACATTAACTTTAATTTGCTTATACTTATCATTTGTCAGGTCCATTAAGTATAATCCGCCGGCAGACTCAAAAACTATCTCATTGTTCCCTGCAGACATATAAGTAATGTCATAATCCGCAAATGTAGTTACCTGACTGAATTTTTCATTTAGAACATTATATTTCCAAATGTTATGTCTCATATTATCACCACGATCGGAAAGGAAATAAATGTAATTACCCGACCAGGCAGGTTTCCCTTCTGTCGCTTCGGTCTTTGTTATATTTATTGCTTTATTATCTTTCAAATTGAAAACTATAATATCTGATGCAAGCCCTCCCCTATACCTTTTAAAAGGGTAATTTTCTGTTATTTTTGTTATATAAGCGAGCTTATTACCATCAGGAGAAAAAGTACCCAATTCACCATAAGGAATTTTCATCTTAGCCGGGATTCCCCCATTCTTGTCAACAAGATAGAATTGTCCAAGACGGCGTATACCATTTTCCCGTGCAGATCTAAATAAGATCCTCTTCCCGTCAGGATGCCATTCTATCATCCTGTCCGCATATGAGTTATATGTAACTCTGACAGGTATACCACCCGTTACAGCTATCACATATATATCACTATTCCCATTATAGGATGCTGTGTATCCGATATATTTCCCATCAGGAGAAAATTTCGGCCACGATTCTTCACCCGGAGAATGTGTTACCTGAACAGCTGTTCCTCCACTTTTCTGCATCAGCCAGATATCGCCTCCATATACAAAAGTTATCTGTGTATCAGAAACATCCATATACCTCATTAATTTCGCATTGATCTTTCCTTCTGCAGTACTGAAAAGAAAAAGCATGCAAATCACCAGAAAAATTACTTTAATTTTCATAAATGAATCTCCTTTGAAATAATGTAATAAATTAATTACGTTTTAAATATAAAAATGTTCAATATTATCCAAGGGGTCATCCATTAGAAGGTAAATGTCAAACGAAGATTTGATAATCATCTAGAAGGTATCCGGTATAAAAAATAATCTT
>JAOZUQ010000132.1 GCA_029938635.1 Candidatus Aminicenantota bacterium | reverse complement strand
TGCACTGAGCAACGAGAGCGTTTCGTACTGCACTTTGTTTGGCGCACTGTGAACCTTGTTGTTCTCGATATTGTCGATGAGCAGCGGACGGCCCGTCTCGGCAACCTTCCCCGCGATCCCCTCGCCGACTCTTACTCGGGCCTGCTCGACGATCCACTCATCGAGACCATACGATACCTTGATAAAGAGTTCCGAACGGGTCCGGTCGAGAAGCATCAGTGAAATCATCTTTGCGGACACGAGCTCGGCGATCATGCGGACGATAAGGTTGAGCATCTCGTGAAGTTCGGATTTCGAGCTGATCACATCCGACAAGTAGCCGAGCAGGTCGTTCATACAGTGTTCCTTCGGGAGACTGAAAACGAACTTGCTGCCCACCGCTTCCATGCTTTCGACATGAATCGTTCCGCCGTGTCGATCGATTATGTTCTTGACGATTGCGAGCCCCAGACCCACACCCTCGTCTATTCGTGACTTCTCCGACTTCACCCGGTAGTACCGGTCGAAGATCTTGTCGACGGCTGCCTGCGGGATGCCGATCCCTTCATCCTCTATGGCGATCTCAATATTGACCGGTTCTTCCTTGGCGCGGACGGTGATCGTCGTTCCCTCCGGCGAGTACTTCACCGCGTTGCTGATAAGATTGATGAAAACCTGGGATGTGAGATCCCTGTCTGCGTCAACACGCGGGAGTTCTTCGGGTATGGCCACCTTGAGTTTTATATTCTTGCTCTCGAGTTTTGGCCGGAGCAGCGACGATACCTCGCTCACGATCTCGGGGATACTCAAGGTCTTTTTCTCCAGCGGGCGCTCGCCGAATTCGATATTCGATACATCGAGGATATCGTTTACGATCCTGATCAACCTTTCGGTTTCCTTCAGGACGATTCCGAGGAAAACCTTTGATTCCTTGAAATTCGGATCATCCGTGTGCTCCTCGAGAGTTTCGACATACGCTTTTATCGATGTCAACGGCGTCCGCAATTCGTGGGATACGTGGGATACGTATTCGAGCTTGAGTTGATTGACATTCTCGAGCTCGTCGATCTTTGTTTCGTATCTTTCAATCTTCCGGTGCAGCGATTCATAGAGAGTGCTCTTTGCGATCGCGATCACGAGTTGATCGCACATAATGGAGAGAAGCCGGAGACCGCCGGCGTCGAATGTTCTCTTCGCGATGTCACCCACATAAACGACACCGATAACTTTCTGACCCGTGTTGAGCGGGATGCCTACCACCGAACTGATGTTCGCCGCTTCGAACAAACGTTCTTCGACGGCGAGCTTGTTCGAACGAACATCTTCGATAACAACGGGTTTTTTCTGCCCGGCTATCCATTTCGTCAGCGCACCGACGGTGCCGTTCCCGACAAACGTGTTCTGGCGATCCTGTGGAACACCGACGGTTACGGAGTGAGTTATATCCTGCTTGGGATTGAACAGCACGATGCTCGACCACGGCCCACCCACCATGAGGGTGGCCTCCTTGGCAACCATCTTTAGAAGCGTCTCAACGGTCATCACCGCGTTGATACCGAGGCTTATGTCGTATAGCTTGCTAAGTTCCTGAATTTTGTCTTTAGACTCTTTGTCTTTCTCGCGGAGCATGTTGACCGAGTCAACGAACCGGTACTGGAATGCCGTCGACAGAAAAAGGATCAGTCCGAGAAAGCCCGTCAGTACGAGCAAGGATCCCACATAGAAATGCGGATTCAGATAAACATCGTTGTCAAACGGGTAACAATTGTAATGCGAGATGATCTCCCGCATTTCGAGATACCCAAGGACCGATGCACTGACGATAGTTCCGGCAAGATAGATTACGGACGCCGTGCGCCCGCTGGACATATGGCTGACAAAGAACAGCGGAATCACGAGAAGAAGCAGGAAAGGACTTCCAACACCGCCGGTCAAATGAACGATGCCGAGGACAGTGGCCAGGTCCACGATGCTCGAGGACCACATCATCACGTTGTTGATCTTTCCCGACGGCCATTTGAGCCGGCCGGCGGCACACAACCACAGGGCCTGCCCCCCACCCTGGAGTACCGCTGCCCCAAGAAAGAGCAGCAGAATCCGGCTTGAATCGTAGACAAATCCGGCGATCTCCTTCGCCACAAAAACGATGACAAAGAAAGCCAACAGCTCGATCATTCGCAGCCGAAGCGCGTTGAGAGGGCTTGTATTGCTTCCCATGTCAAATCCACAGCTCTTTGCAAGTAGCCCGTTCATATTAACACCGATGGTTCCTCGGCTTTTGCCATTTCGGGGATCGTAACGTGGACCGTCGTCCCGTTGTTTTCTTCGCTTCGGATAAAAATGCTTCCACCGTGCAATTCGACCAGAGTCCGGACCAGTGTGAGCCCGAGGCCCGAACCGTCGGTGATGTCATCATGCAGCCGGACAAACGGACGGAAAATTCTCTGAATGAAGTCTTCTGGAATTCCTCTTCCCTTGTCCTCGATACGAATCTTCAACAGATCAGCGCCACCCATTCCTCTTTTGTCTTCCGCGCGTTCAATATTTACGCGTACCTGCGATTCGGCCCTGGAATACACGAGGGCGTTCTCAACGAGGTTTGCGAGAACGAGCTTGATCGTATTTGAATTTGCCCTGAAAACCGACGCATCGGGCGACACGGTCACCGTCACCCTGATTGACGCATCGAGCCCTTCTGGCATGTGATCGATAATGG
>JAOZUQ010000076.1 GCA_029938635.1 Candidatus Aminicenantota bacterium | reverse complement strand
TACCCGAATTATTAAATTCAATTGCAGTTGGAATAGGTGTTTTCATTGCATTCATGGGCCTTCAAAATCTTGGAATAATTGTAAAGAGTGATGCAACTATGGTGAGTGCCGGGAAGATCTCTGACAGCATACTCATAGGATTAGGTGCTCTTCTTCTGATGATCATTCTCGAAATAAAAAAAATAAGAGGTGCTCTCCTTGTAGGCATTGCATTTGCTACGATCGTTTCACTTATAACCGGAGATGTCTCTTTTCCAGATAAGCTTGTTTCTCTGAATATTGATATTTCACCTGTATTCGGGAAACTCGATATCTTAGGCGCATTGAAAATTTCGTTCATTGCTCCGATCTTCACTCTCATGTTCATGGACCTTTTCGACAGTATGGGTTCACTACTGGGGCTAGCAAGGGAAGCTGATATGATAGACGAGAAAGGTGAGATCCCCGGTTTAGGGAAACTTCTCAGCCTTGATGCTGCTGCAACCATGTTCGGATCTGTTTTTGGCACATCAACTACTACTACTTATGTGGAGTCGGCATCAGGCATTTCAGCCGGAGGCCGTTCAGGGCTCACCTCAGTTGTGACCGGATCACTTTTTCTAATTTTTATTCTTTTTGTTCCTGTAATAATGATTGTTCCGAAGATCGCAACCGCTCCCGCATTGATAATGGTCGGATTCTATATGATCAAAAATATTGTTAAAATTGATTTTACAGATATTGAGACAGGTTTCCCTTCATTTATTATCATAATAATGATCGCATTCAGTTACAGCATAAGCCATGGACTTGCATTCGGATTTATCACATTCACTATATTAAAAATATTTAAAGGAAAAGCAAGGAAAATAAAACCGGTTTTGTGGATGATAAATATCATGTCACTATTCTATTTTATTGCATAAAAAAATGTTTTTTAAAAATCCGGTGCATGAAAACAAATTCCTTGAGTATGAAGGGATAACATTTGAGATTGTCAGGCGGAAGGTCAGATACTTCAGGGTTGAATTCCATGGGGAAATTCCAAGGATGATCCTTCCTCCGGGTGGAAATCTGACAAAAACACTTAAGGAGAATATAAAAAGGATAAAAAGAAAATATGAGAAGTATCTGGATCTCATTGATATGGCCGGCAAACTGGATTTTTCTAAAAGAGATATAAGAGATTTTGAAGAAATAGTTCAAAGATATACAGAATTATATTCCCGCGAGCTTAAGGTTAAGGTAAAAGAAATTAAATTTAGAAAAATGAGAAGAATGTGGGGAAATTGCAGAAGTAACGGTGTTATTACCCTTAATTCAAGGCTTATAAAACTTCCTGAAAATGTGATCTCATATATAATATTCCATGAGCTTCTTCATTTAGATGAGAGAGGGGGACATTCCATCAGGTTTAAAAAAAGAATGAAAAAAAAGTTTTCCGATCATAAAAAAATTGAAATGGATCTAAAATCATATTTTATTAGATTTGATCTCGAAGATATTAAATAAAAGAATGGTTTATGATATTATCTCTAAAAAAAGGTAAAAAATGATCAGACTATTAATATTACTATTCATAGCATCAATTTGCGGTGCAATAGGAGCAAAACTCGCTGACTCAAAATCAAAAGGATGTTTTACAAGCATCATACTGGGTTTTATCGGAGCATTGATCGGGAGTTGGATAAGTAAAAGCGTCGGCATTGAAGATTTTTTGTATATAAGAGGCATACCTGTGTTCTGGTCTATAATCGGGTCAGCTCTTTTTGTTACAATACTGAATCTGATAGGCGGAAAGGGTAAAAGTAAATAAAATTTGTAACCGTACTCAGACAATTTTGTTTTTTAGAAAGATATCAGTTAACATCAATTAATTTTAGGAGAATAATATGAACTTAAGATCGTTGAAAGGGACATTGTTATTTGTTTTTATTTTTTTAGTATCAATTGTATTGGTCAATGCGGAATATATTTCGCCTGAGGGATATTGGAAAACAATTGATGATAAGACCAAGGAAGTAAAATCAATTGTAAAAGTGTGGGTAGATGCAGATGGGAAAATGAATGGCCAGATCCTTAAAATATTCCCGAAAGAGGGTGAAGATCCTGATCCGGTTTGTGATAAATGCAAAGGTAAATTAAAGGATAAAAAGACCCTGGGGATGGTTTTTATGTGGGGATTTTATAAAAAAGGTGATAAATGGGTTGATGGTGAAATTGTAGATCCGGAGAACGGGAAACAATATCATTGCCAGCTTTATACAAAGAAAGAGGGTAAGGAACTAAAGGTTTACGGATATATAAAGTTAATTTTCAAAATAGGCAGGACCCAGACATGGATCAGAACTGACAAATCTGCCCTGGAAGGATAATATGAGTGTTTCCCGTTATGCATTGATAATGGCAGGAGGCCAGGGCACACGTTTCTGGCCTTACAGCACAGAGAAGAAACCTAAACAATTCCTTGATATAATCGGCGGCTCTTCTCTGATTGAGCAAACCTATGAAAGGCTCAAGGAGTTCATCCTCCCTGAGAATATATTTATTATTGCTGACGGGAAATATCTTGATCTTACCCTGAGTTCGATCCCGGAACTTGAAAGATCCAACTATATTGTGGAGCCATCACCAAAGAATACTGCTCCATGCCTTATCCTGGCAAATATAGTCCTCTCAAAAATGGACCCTGACGGAGTGCTTCTCGTTGTCCCCGCAGATCATTATATTCCGGAAAAGGAGAAATTTTCCAAAGAGATGCTGGATGCGATGAATGCGGCTGATGAGCGTGTGATCGTCACATCAGGAATTAAACCGTATATTCCCCATACCGGATATGGATATATTAAATTTGATAACAGCAAGGTTCAGAATACAGGGGGCACAGATTTCTTCAAAGTTGAAGAATTCAGAGAGAAACCCTCTCTCGAACTTGCAGAACAATATGTAAATGCCGGAAATTATTTCTGGAATTCCGGAATGTTCATCTATAAATTCAAATATTTTAAGGAATTTCTGGAAGAATATGCACCTGGTTATTTTGACTTCTATCTGGAACTGGAAAAAAACATTGATGATGATGAGGGTTTTAAGAAAACATTTTCAAATGTAGTTCCTGAATCCATTGATTATGTGCTTATGGAGAAAGTAAAAGAGGTGAAGGTGTTCGGTGCCGGATTTATCTGGAATGATGTAGGCGCATGGCTGAGCGTGTATGAATTGAACGAGAAAGATCAGGACCGGAATGTAAATATTAAAGAGAATATTATCATTGATTCGAAAGATTCACTTGTTTATTCTACTGAGGATAAGCCTGTTGCGCTTATCGGCCTCGATAATGTGGCAGTGATCAATACTGAGAATGGAATTCTTGTTGCGAGTATGGACAAACTGCAGAATGTGAAGGATGTTGTTAATCAACTGAATAAAAAGAGATTCTGAATATAGAATGAGTTCAGATTTAGCATTCTCAGAGCTTCAACATGAGTATAAAACCATACGGTCTGATATTGAAAACAGGCTGGTGGAATTCCGGAAGATTTGGGAAGAGGGGAGTAGCGAAGATATTTTTTATGAATTAATGTTCTGCCTTATGACACCACAGTCAAAGGCTGAGCTTTGCTGGGCATCAGTACGGAGGATCAGAAAACGGGATATTCTCAAAATAGATAAAAGTGAAGATATTCTTGATGATATGACCGGAGTGAGATTCAAGTATAAGAAATCACAATACATTCTTGAGGCAAGGGATAAGTTTTATCGTAAAGGAGTTTTTATTATCAAAGATATTATTTCAGGTTTCTCTGATGTCAGTGAAATGAGAGAGTGGATTGTTTCGGATATAAAAGGGATAGGGCTGAAGGAAGCAGGCCATTTTCTGAGAAATATTGGTTTCGGTAAGACTATTACAATTCTGGACAGGCACATATTGAAGAACCTGAAGAATTTCTCTGTTATAAAAGAGATTCCATCTTCGATGACCCCTTCAAAGTATTTTGATATTGAAGAAAAAATGATCGCTTTTTCAAAAAAAATAAATATTCCGCCGGATCATCTGGATCTCCTTTTCTGGTACAGGGAAGCAGGGAAAATATTCAAATAGAAGGATCTTTTTTAGGATATAGTTAAAAATACTGTTACAATTAATAATGACCAATAAACATTACAAAGAAAAACCCATATACAGGTTCCTTTTTATACTTACAATTGCTTCTGCCGTAGGCTTACAGGGTTGGAGAACACTTTTTAATAATTTTGCAGTTGAGCAGGCTGGGATTGATGGATTATGGGTAGGGATAATACAATCGGTAAGAGAGGTTCCCGGATTTCTGGCTTTATTGGTTATATATTTACTCTGGATTTTCAAGGAACATAATCTCTCAAGGATATCAGTTGTTATGCTTGGTATCGGTGTGGGCCTGACCGGATTTTTCCCGTCAAATATCGGACTTGTTTTTACTACCCTTTTAATGTCCGTAGGTTTTCACTATTTTGAGACAACAAATCAGTCACTTACACTTCAGCATTTTAATAAAAAAGATTCAGCCATTGTAATGGGCAGGTTTAAAAGTATATCTTCGCTGGCAAATATCGGTATAGGATTGATGATATGGTTCCTTTCCCAATTTATTGCCATGAGGGAATTGTTCCTTATGATAGGCGTTGTTGTGATCCTTTTAGCTTTTAGAACCGTATTTATTGACCCTTCGGACAATGATCTCCCACCTCAAAAAAAGAAAATGGTACTCAAAAGTAAATACTGGCTTTTTTATGTACTCAACTTCCTTGCGGGAGCACGGAGGCAGATATTCGTGGTTTTTGCTGTTTTCCTTCTTGTAGAACACTATAAGTTTTCAATCCAGATGATAACTGCACTATTTGTTATTAATAACTTTGTAAATTATCTTCTCGCCCCGGTCATTGCAAAGGCAATTAACCGGTATGGTGAACGGAAAGTATTGTCACTTGAATATGGAAGCCTTATCTTTATATTTGCTGCTTATGCATTTGTCGAAAGTCCCATCCTTGCCGGAGGCTTGTATATACTTGATCATATCTTTTTCAATTTTTCAATTGCAATAAAAACCTATTTTCAAAAAACAGGGGATACAGAGGATATTGCACCTTCGATGGCAGTCAGTTTCACAATTAACCATATTACAGCTGTATTTCTCCCGTTTGCAGGCGGAATGTTGTGGATGATCGACAGACGTATCCCTTTCGTAATGGGTGCTGTGATAAGTATTTTTTCATTAATCTTTGTCCAGTTCATACGAACTGGCTATGAGAAAAATAAGGAGTAAAAATGTATTTAAAAAAGAATAGTTTTAAGATGATCTTGATATTATTTATTTCACTGAATTTTATATTCAGTTCCGGATTTGCTGAGGAGATCAATTCAAATCTCCCGGTAAAAGATCCTCGATCAGATGGCGCGACTCTGTTAAAGGGATCAGGTGTAACAAATCTTTTCAGTATTGATATGATGCTTGATTCTGTTAAGGATGGGAACAGTATCGGGTTGCTGTTTGATCTTGGTGGAATAAATAAAACATTGGGGGATAGAGAAATAGATACAAGTAAAATATATGGAGATATTTATACCGGGCCTTACCCTTTTGAAAAAGATGAGACAGAGTATGCATATAAAAGGTTCAGAAGCAGATCAAAGATAAAGAAAGGTAAAAGTTATATAAATATATCTTATCTATTTATGAATGTTGTAAATAGTGAAGGATGGAAAGACAAGGGTACAATTGCAGTTAAATTCGTTATGTTCATGGAGAAGGAAGGGGAGGACGAATACCTCGGAAACTATGAAGCACGAATTGATTTCAGGAAAGATGGTAAGAGGTTCATTAAAGTTCCATCTATCATTGAAGGGCCGATGATAAATCTTGTTCATAGTGAAAATCCTTCAGAAATTGTGATCGCTTTTAAAACAAGTGATCCGGTGAACGGGGAAGTGTTTGTTCCGGGAGTAGGATTGTTCAGGAATAAAGCAATCTCAAAATCACATGAAATTAAGATAACAGGGCTTGATCCTGATAAAGAATACCGGTACAGGATCCGTTATGGTGAAAATATGACCGGGAGTTATAAGTTCAGAACCGCTCCTTCAGACTCTGCCGGGCAGGTGATATTTGCATATACAGGAGACAGTCGGGCCGGCACTACCCGTGATGATGCGAAATTGATGGGTGTGAACCATCTCACAATGGAAAGGCTGGCAAACCTTGCCTACAGAATGAATTCATCGCTGATAATACAGGGTGGAGATATGATAAACGGGTACACGTCCAGTAAAGAAGATTTCAGCACTCAACTACACTCATGGAAAAATAGTATATCAGGATTCTGGAGAGAACGTCCAGTATACACTTGCATCGGTAATCACGAAGCCCTTGTCAACGAATATATATTGAAAAAGAGAAAAAGAAGAGAAAATTTTGGTCTCGATAAATGGCCTTATGAGACTGAAAGCGCTGAAGCAGTTTTTGCAGAAGAGTTGGTGCACTTCAGGAACGGTCCTGAGGTGTCCGATAAAAGGCGTCCTACCTATAGTGAAAATGTATATTCATTCAGATTCGGTTTTGTTAAGTTCATTGTGTTCAACAACAATTATTGGCGGGGATGGATGGATTTCGGAGGCTCACCTGAGGGTTATATATTTGATGATCAGTTGAATTGGATAAAAAATGAACTGGAAAAAGGGGAGAACAATCCTGCCGTAAAATATATCATTTTATTTGCTCAGGAACCTGTATTCCCTAACGGAGGACATGTCAAGGATTGTATGTGGTATTACGGGGATAATAGCGTGAGAGGGTCTCAATATCATCCTGAATCTGGGAAGATAGTTCTTGAGAAGAAGGGGATCATAGAGGTAAGGAATGAACTGGTGAGGATGATCGACAATAATAAAAAAGTTGCCGCAGTCCTTGGATCGGATGAGCATGCATATCATAAGATCCTTATTGATAAAACAGTTCCTGTTGGAAAACCGGGTGAAAAAGAGAATTATTCACCTTTATCCGATCTTAAACATTCGACCTGGTATATTGTATCAGGGGGTGCCGGAGCTCCATATTATAGTGAAGAGCCTACACCTTGGAACAGATTCTGGAAGCAGAATAAGAACAGGCCCGAGAATAATTGGGCTGAGAAGGGTGCATATTATTATTCCTCTCAGGAGAATATTTTCATCTTTGATGCAACGAGAGACAGGATATCGATGACAGTCTACAATCCTTACGGGGAAAAAATTGATTTCTTTCCTGATCTTATGATCTCAAGAAAAAATTGATAACTTAAAATAGATATCTGTAGATATATATCAAAAGATGGATCGTCCCCAGTGAGTATAAACCTGCAAGGATATCATCTACCATTATTCCAAATCCACCTTTGATACGATCTGCCTGTTTTACCGGCGGCGGCTTCAGGATATCAAAGAATCTGAATATAAAGAAGCCGGCAATATAGGCTGCCATACTTTTTACACTTAAAACAGCCGGCAGGAAAAGAAGTGAAACCATCTGCCCTGCAACTTCATCGATCACAATAGCATGAGGATCTTTATGGCCGTAATGCTCCTCAGTAATTCTGGAAGGTAAAATCCCGGTCAAAAAGATAATTATGATTGCGGCTATCATAACAAGAGGATCAGGATGAAAGAAATAGTTAAATAAAAATACAATGCCCGTTGTCACTAAAGAAGCTAAGGTTCCCGGAGCGAACGAAAATTTCCCGACATTAAAAAATGTCGCATAAAAAATTGCAAATTTTTTCATATTTTTTCACCCAGGATCAATTCGTGCTCATATCCTGTGATCTTTATTTTATATATAGAATAATCTTCTGTAAAAGGTATCTCAACTTTTGTCAGTCCGTCAGTTTCGGGAGACTGGGATGATATTCTTCCGATAGTTGTATTGTTGTCCCATGGGCCGAGTGGAAGGAATCTCTTCTCGGTATTGAGGATCGATTCATTATAAATTTCGAGATTTTTATCTGAAATATCCAGTATCTTTTCCTTTCTCTCTTCAATAATCTCAGGATCGATCTTTTCCTTCAGATCAAAAGCTTTTGTTTCCTCTTCATCCGAATAACCGAAAACACCAACTCTTTCAATTTTAGTTTCTTCAACAAATGAAGCCAGTTCTTCGAAATCACTTTCCTGCTCTCCCGGGAATCCGACTATGAATGAAGACCTGATAACAGAATCACTGAATTGATTTCTGATTTTTTTGATCAGTTCTGAATTTTTATAGACTCCGTTGCCGCGGTACATTTTTTTAAGTACATTTTCTGCAACATGCTGGAAAGGCAGATCAAAATAGGGGAGTATTGAAGGGTTCTCAAATGCTTTTATCATTTTATCATCTACATCTTCGGGCATAAGGTATAGTACTCTGATCCAGTCAAATCCGATCCCTGATAATTCTTTAAGGAGTTGGGGGAATTGTGAATTCTTCTCCTTATCCTTTCCATAATAGGTTGAATTCTGAGATATCAGGTTGATCTCTTTAAATCCTCTGCTCTTGAAATCCTCTGCTTCTTTGACCAGTGAGTTTAAATCTCTTGATCTGAACCTGCCTCTGATCGCAGGTATGGAACAGAAAGCGCATTTCATATTACAGCCTTCGGATATTTTTATGAAAGTTGAGTTTGAAGTTGTAGTTATTATCCTTTTATGGGAATCATTGTAGAGGAAAAGTTCACTCTCTTTGTATTCCTTACTCTCGTTCTTTGAGATCAGGTCAGAAAGTTCTTCCATCCCGTTGACACCCCACAGAATATCTGCATTTTTAAAAGATTCCTGAATGTCAGCATGATATCTTTCGATCAGGCATCCGAATACTGCTACATGCTTAACATGCCCGGCCTCTTTTTTTTCAAAAGCAGCAAGTATCTCATCTATACTCTCTTCCTTTGCATCTCTGATAAATCCACATGTGTTTATTATTACCCAGTCTGTTTCCTCATAAGGTGAGACCAGTTTTATGTTTTTTTTCTCAAGCATTCCACCAAGCACTTCGGTATCAACAATGTTCTTGAAGCATCCGAGGCTTATGAAAGATGCACGTACTTTATCATTTCCCATTGCCGCATTGTATCAGATAATTAAAATGCGGGCAAACTGCAGTTATAGATTGACTTTCCAGCTCTAAATTGTTAAATTTTCATTATGATCTGCAGTAATTGCAAAAATGATGTTTCTGATGACAGTCTTTATTGCGGGAAGTGCGGTCAGAGTCTGATCGGTTCTGATCTCCAGGTCACCCGGAATGATTTCACACATAAGTTAAATAACACTAAAACTATTGATTTTAAAAATGGTGAAAGCTTCGGGGAAAGGTATAGGATAATTTCTGAATTAGGTAAGGGCGGTATGGGGCAGGTATTTAAAGCTCATGATAGTGTACTTGATATTGATGTTGCTCTGAAAATGATCCGGCCTGAATTCCTTTTGAACGAAAGGATGATCTCCAGATTCAAACAGGAGATACTCCTTGCCCGTGAGATAACGCATGAGAATGTTAGCAGGATCTATGATTTCGGTGAAGTAGATGGGACAAAATTTATTTCGATGGAATTCATAAACGGCAGAACTCTGAAAGATATTGTTAAAAATAACGGCCCGATCGAAGTTGAAAAAGCGATCGAGATCTCAAAAGCAATATGCAGGGG
>JAOZUQ010000131.1 GCA_029938635.1 Candidatus Aminicenantota bacterium | reverse complement strand
TGGATAGAGAATGAAAAAATTGATCTCTTCCTTAAATATATTCCTGCTGCAATAATCAATAACGAGGGTATCCCTGATATCGGGCCGTTAAAAGATCCATCAATTTCAAAGTCCATTTTCAATATCTTCAGGAGGAAAAAGTAGATGAGCAAGAATGCATATCTGAATTTTCTTAAAGGATTTATCCTTTTATCTCCAATACCTTTCGGCTGTGTCGGGAAGGTATTCTCGCCCCTTTTCTATCTTACCCTTCTTGTTTTGTCTTTTGCCGGATTATCTGTCAGAGATCAATTGAAGACAGATAAGGGTGGATCGGTATATTTTGCTTTCCAGAGCAGGATCAAATTATTTACTTATATATTTTTCGGATTTCTTATATTTCAGATTATTCCATTGCCCATATTCATTCTGAAATTGATATCTCCTGAAACTGTCAACACCTATTTCCCGGTCACTGAAGCTCTCCCTGCTCTTATGACCATTTCCAAGGTTCCTTTTGAGACTATCATGTTCGGGATAAGACTCCTTGTTATTATTGTTTTCTTTATAAGTTTTGTCAGGATAAATTTAAGGATCAGGGAACTAATTTCTATTGTTAATGTTCTGATCCTCTCTGCTGCAATTCAATCACTTTTCGGTATTATAAAATATTCACTTCAGAGTAATAAGTTTTTCCTGTTTTTTCATGAGATAGAGAATCCACGAAAAGTGGAATTCCTGACAGGGACATTGGGGAATACAAACCACTTTGCTTTTTATCTGGAAATGATCATCCCTCTCATTCTGGTAACGCTTCTTCTTAAAATTAATTTGTTTGAATCAAATAACGGAATAAGGGAGAAGATCATTTCAACTTTCAATCAGGATAAAAAGTTTCTTATCTCATTTATCCTTATTGTTTTGCTGAGTATATCAATTGTGCTGACAGGTGCCAGGTCAGGGATAATGACACTTGTTACTACTCTGATATTATTCAGTCTTCTTACTTTTTATCTGACCAGATCAAGAGTGTTCAGAAAGAAAATAAAGATGATATTTATTTCAATTGCTCTTGTAACTCTTTTTGTCGGGATCAAGAATACCTCCGATAAATTTATGAGGACAAATTTTGATAAAGCAGGACGATTCCTGCGCTGGCCTAATTCGATGGATATGTTCAAAGATTTTCCTGTGTTCGGAACAGGTTTCGGTACTTATAAGAATGCCTTTCTCCTTTATGATACAGATGTAGGTGGAAAATGGTCCACCAATGCACACAATGAATATATTGAAACTCTTACTGATGGAGGTATCACAGGATTTGCTATAGGACTAATAATTCTTGGATTGCTGATTTACTCGATCATGAAAATGTGGAAGGTGAGGAGGCACCCCAGGATCAGGTTGTTCGGCATCGGGATCCTTTCATCGATCTATGCTGCACTTTTCCACTCTTTTTTTGATTATTCTCTGAGGATCCCATCAAATTCTTTTGTCTTTATTCTACTGCTTGGATTGGGGATAAAATTTGTGACCTACAGGAGAGAATTTACTGAATCAGGATTTCCCAGGAAAAGAGAGCAGAGGACAGAAACAAGAGGGGTGATGAAGTGAAGAGTAATGGCTTTTTGAAATTTATTATAGTTTTACTTATTATTTTCTTTTCATTTAAAACTCTCTCAGAGATAGCATTTGTAAAAGGTGCAAAAGATGATGAAGTAAATCCGGGAATGATAAAACTCAGTACTCAGATCTTCCCTGTCGCTTCATGTAATTATTATAAGTACGGGAGTTTTCTGTTAAACAGGTATGCTGAGAATAACAATATAAAAGTATTGGAAGAGAGCAGGGAGATGTTCGAAAGATCACTTGAATTGAACAATCTGAACTTTTCTTCCCATTTCCTCCTCGGCAGATCATATCTCGCAAGTGAATCATCAAACCCCCTGGATTTTGAAAAGGGATTAAGGCTGATTAAAAATGCATCATCAATCAGGAAGACAAATCTCGGTATCAATGTTGATACTATCAAGATATATCTTTCACTCTGGCCTTTTATTGATAAAGAAGATAAAGAGACTGCTGTCTCATTAATGAAAATATCAATGCAGAAAATAGATAAAAGCAAATTCGAAAAAATAATGGAAACCTGGGGTTTCTATTCAAAAGATCCCACATTTCTTTCATCAATTTTAAACAGTACCGGAAGGCATTATCTTGTTGTGCATAAAGAGTTGATCAAGCATGAACTGGACCTTAAATTCAGGCACAAACTCCTGGCTCAGTCGGAGTTTATTTTTTTTAAGAGAATTGAAAAAGATAGGTCTAAATATGATGATAATATGAAAAAAATCAAGTCTCTTTTAAAAAGATTGGCAATAGGAATAAAAGGATATTATAAGTTCATTCCTGATGCAAAGTTCAGGGAGACAGCATTAATAAATCTTAAGAAAGAGCTGTTAATGAAATCGATCAAAGCTTTGCTTGACGATCTTGATCAGGATAATATTTCCAAAGTTCTCTCTCTGTCACACTCTTATCTTGATTCATTTGATTTGACAAGAGATATTGAATTGCTTGACGATCTTCTGATTAAGAAAAAATTCTATAACTCAAATGATCTGAAGGTTTTTTATCTGAAACAATTAATGAACTTCAAAACAGGGCAGGTATCAAAGATGATCATGGAGACCGAAGGGTTCAGAAGATCGGTAACATTTGTTAAAGATGGTCAGGAAAAAGA
>JAOZUQ010000130.1:1850-2755 GCA_029938635.1 Candidatus Aminicenantota bacterium | reverse complement strand
TATCGTTGGCGAGAAATCAGAACACAGCGCCATGCAGATCCTGAAAAGCGAATGGGTTTATATCCTGCCGCTGGTGGTCATAACGATTTTTATGCTTACCGGCTATTCTCCCGGATTTTCTGCTATTTTAGGGTTGGCCACCTGTATTGCTGTCAGTTTTAAGGAAAAGAAAACCCGCATCGATTTGGCGTTTGTCGTCATTATGGTGGTAGTGCTTTTGGGTTCCTTTCTCAACAAGGCCGCAAATAGTACGGTTATCTCCCCCAACAAACTGGTTGTCCTCGGCATCATCGTGTATTTTGTTGTTGGATTTTTCCGCAAGAACCGGCGCGAGAACGTCGGGTTTGAATTGAAACAATTTGTGTTGGCGGCCCGGTCCGGGACAGAAAGCAGCCTTAAGATCGGTGCCGTGGTAGGGGTTATTGGTATTATCATCGGCGTGCTGACCTTCAGCGGATTGGTACTGACTTTTGCCGATATTGTCATTGAGCTCGCGGGTGGGTCCCTGGTTTTAACCATACTGCTCATTGCGCTGGCGTCCCTGGTTCTCGGTATGGGTGTTCCGGTTACCGCCGCTTATCTGATCACTGCCGTGGTGGCTGTCCCCGCCCTGACCCATCTGGGGGTCAATGAAATTGCAGCCCACATGATCGTATACTGGTTGTCCCAGGACTCCAATATTACGCCTCCGGTCTGTATTGCCGCCTTTGCCGGGGCGACCATTGCCAAAGCCAATATGTGGCGAACTGCCTTTTCAGCTTTTAAATTTGCCAAGTTCCTGTACCTGGGGCCGTTCTTATTCGGCTATGTCCCCGGTTTGTCTTTGGACGGAAGCGTCTGGGATATTGTCAAGGCTTTTGTACTTATAATCCTCGGGACCTGGGCGGATTCGTGGGTCTTGAGCG
>JAOZUQ010000130.1:0-1840 GCA_029938635.1 Candidatus Aminicenantota bacterium | reverse complement strand
TATATCCTGAGTGGCATCTGGCTTAATCCGGTGAAAGGGCTTTTCAGCAAATCCAAGACGAGTTGATGGGGGTGTAATCCTATGAACCAAACAGTAAATATCGATACAATATTGTATGCAACGGATCTTTCCGAAAATGCCCGTTTTGCGGCAGCCTACGCCATCAGCCAGGCCAACTTATACGGTGCTAAAATTATTTTTCTGCACGTACTGCCCGAAGCCCCGGAACTTTTAGACAGAAGTGTCATCGGTTATATTGATGAAGCGCAATGGCAGGCCATCAAGCAGAGCCATTACCAGGATGCACAAGAAGCGCTGATCGGTAAACGCAATGAGCATGGGGTCGTCCGCGAAGTGCTGGACCAATTCAGCCGGAACGCAAAGGCCGAACTAGGGGGGCAGGAAACGCCGGAAGACGAAATCCTGGTTGAAACGGGAAATCCGGTGGAGGTCATTCTGCGGGTGGCCACCGAAAAATCCTGCGATTTGATTGTCATGGGGACCCATGGCAGGGGGTCGCTGGCGGATGCCATGCTGGGCAGTACCGCACGCAGGGTTGTTCGCAGGTCCACCACGCCTGTTCTGGTTGTGAGGCTACCGGCTCAAGACGATTAGCAATTGATCTATTATAAATCTTAAAAAACCTTCCCCGTGTATATCACTGGGAAGGTTTCTTGCTTTAGGCGTATTGGTAGGCAACGCGATTGTCTAAATGTGGAAATATGAAGTCCCCATCTCCCTTTGTGTTAGAGAACTCGGTTATTCCGGGGCTGATGTTGCGAGGTATCTTGGTGTTACCAACTCTTGTGTGACACGGTTGATATCGGCAGGAAAAAAACCAAACATAGATGATATCAATTTAGAGTTGTGAACGTCCTACACGAACCTATTAACAGAAACTAAGATGTTCATATATCTTTAATTGAATAAAGGCGGAGGCGAAATGAAAAGACTAACAAATATCATAATTGCGTTTGTAGCTATTTTTATTCTTCAGAGTTGTGGGATATATGATAATAAGCCACCTGGGCCTGGAAGTCTCTTGCTCAATCAAAAAGAATTAGAACAATTATTCAGCAACAAAATTACTTTCATTTCTAAACAAAATAATATTAGCATTGAGGTGACAAATTTTCCAGATGGAACCGTACAACTTTTTTCACAAGACACCGATATCATACCAGATGATGCCGGCACCTATAGAATTGTCAATGGGCATAAATGTAATACGTGGAACGCTACCCACGGTGGCAAGGAAAAATGTTTGAAATATAACAAAATCAGTAGAAAAAATTATTACGTTGTAAATACTGACGGTTCTTTGCATGACTACGTGACTGTCAAATAGGTATATCTGAATTTCAAAAATATTTTATATCTCTTCCAGAGCTCCTGCTTTATGATAAGTTTTGATTTCTGTAATTTTGTCTAACTGGGAACAATCTCCGAGGCTGTTGGAAAACCCTAAATTAATGGTTTTGAAGTTTGGAACATATTGATTTTATTGAATGCAAAAGTGAACACTCGTAACTACCGTGAAGATGAACAAGCCAAAGGAGCTGTAAGGCTTGAACCAAAAGGTAAGTGGGTGGTTCGGATGGATCTGTGAACGTCAGACGCGGGCTGTATTCCCACCGGTAGACAGAGTGGACCTAAGGTATTTGTTGTCGGATACGTGGAACGTGGTAACCTCATGCCTTCGCCCTCGGGCATGGGACTGTTTGCCCTCAGTGTGGGTTGGTGCAGGGTGAAGATGTTCAGCGGTGCGTGTACTGAGGGGTTGGACTAAGGGCTCGCGAAAAAATAACTTCACATTTTCAGCGCCCATCCATCCCGCTCA
>JAOZUQ010000129.1 GCA_029938635.1 Candidatus Aminicenantota bacterium | reverse complement strand
CCCCTGCATATTGCTTTTGAGATCTCGATCGCTTTTTCAACTTCGATCGGGCCGTCAGTTTTGACAATATTTTTCAGAGTCCTTCCGTTTATGAATTCCATCGAAATAAATTTTGTCCCGTCTACTTCACCGAAATCATAGATCCTGCTCACATTCTCATGAGTTATCTCACGGGCGAGGAGTATCTCCTGTTTAAATCTGGAGATCATCTTCTCATTCAAAAGGAATTCAGGCCGGATCATTTTCAAAGCAACATCGATGTCAAGCACACTATCGTGAGCTTTAAATACCTGCCCCATACCACCCTTACCCAATTCGGAAATTATCCTATACCTTTCCCCGAAACTTTCATCATTTTGAAAATTAAGAATTTTAGTGTTATTTAACTTATGTGTGAAATCATTCCGGGTGACCTGGAGATCAGAACCGATCAGGCTCTGACCGCACTTTCCACAATAAAGACTGTCATCAGAAACATCATTTTTGCAATTACTGCAGATCATAATAAATATTTAACAATTCCAAGATGAAAAGTCAATCTATAACTATGTTTCCGGTTCTTTTTCCTGACGGTTTATTAATAGTTTATTAGATCAGTGTATTAAGGTTAAAAGATAAATGATCTAAATGAAAAAAATTTCTAATGAAATAAAAATTGTAGGTATCAAATTCTACGTTTAAGTATTGCAAGTTGCTTTTCGGTATCAGCTATATATTTCCCTACAAACTCCGGGTCCCCGTCCTTCCACATATCATAAAATATTTTATAAGATTTAACTGCTTTTTTTGTCGATCCCTTTTTCTGATATATCTTCCCGAGATAGTAAAAACTCTTTGCATAAAGATCACCCCTGTATAATCTTCCATATGAGAGTTCATGAATATATTTCAATAATTCTTCCGCTTTCTCATAATTATTCTGTCTGTAATAGAAAAGAGCTGTATTGAAAAAATAGGGAGCTGCATATTCATAATCAAGTCTCCCTTTCACATATTCAAAACTATTCAGGTAATATTCTTCCGCCAGTTTAAGATCTCCATTTTTCTCATGATATTTGCCCAGCACCTGAAATAATATCCTGTTTGCAAGTTTTTTAAATATAACACTTTTTGCAAGATGTATCAGCTGATCAATTAATTTCTTACTCAATTTAATATTTCCCAACCCTAGTTCGCTATGTATTTTTAATGACAGGTAAATAAATTTTTCAGTCGGCTTATTCCTTTCAAATTTATTTTTGTAATTTTCAAACTCCAATGCTGCTTTTTTATATAAACCTGATCCCAGATAAAAATAAATAAGTTCCATTTTGCTCTGGTTAATACTACCAATAAAAGATGCAAGTGAGATCTCGTTCTTCAACTGATCCTCATAATCCTTAAAATTGCCCTGAAAAAGATAAAGATATTTCATGTTATACATATCAGGGTAATTCCTGGAATCTTCAGACTTTTTCAGGTTTTCTATTACCTTTTCCGCTTTATCAAAATCTCCCTGAAGAATATTTATTATTCCTTTATTGTATTTTATTTCTGAATTTTCTCTTCCTGATAACTCAATTCGTTGATCAACAATGTTTGATGCAAGTTCAAACTTATTCTGATCCAGTTTAAGTAAATAAGACAGGTATAAGATCCTATCTGTATTGATCTTTTTATTATTCTCTTTATACTCTTTTAGTAATTTTTCAGCTTTCTTATATTCTCCCTTACCTTCCAGACACCAGACTAGTTCACCAAGAACAATAATACTACTTTTATCTTCATTTAATGCCTTTGACAAATATTCAATGCCTTTATCCCATTCATCAAAAAATCTGTAAAAACGCCCGATCTGAAAATTTGCTTCATAATCATAAGGATATATATCAAGGATTTTTTTGTATGAATCAATAGATTTTTGATAAGTTATCTCCTTTTCTCCGTAATAGTCACCATATATCAAATACTTTTCTCTAATTGATAATTTATTTACATTCTGGATAGTTTTCTCAAAATATTTTTTTCTTTTATCCCAATCATTTAAATGAGCATATGACCATGCCATATTCCGATAAGCCATTGCGAATTCAGGATCAATATCCACTGCTTTTTGATATTCTTTTAAGCTGCCTTTAAAATCTCTTTCATTAAACAGACGTTTTCCGGAAATGAAATAGTTCAGGGCTTCCTGGGATGAAGATGTTATCGACTCGATGTCGCTATCAATATCAGCAAATATCTCATTTTCAGTGAGGTTAAATCTTCTTTTCAGTCCGGTCGTCAACCTGTCAATAGCAGGGAAAATGTTATCCATCGAGGTATCTGCAAAATCTGTGCTGAGGATTTCACCTGAGTCGGAATCTCTTAATTTGATCGTAACCCGAAGGTTATCGCCTGATTTAATAAAACTTCCCTGGACAAGGTAGTTTACATTCGCCTGATCTCCCAGATCCTCGAACATTTTTTCATCAATGAAAGCTGATCCCAGATAATTCGATTCCTTCAGGATTTTTGAGACCTTATCTTCAGGGAGAACCTTAATATATTTTGATTGCCCTAGGTCAGTTATAAGTAGTTCCGGAAGGGAATAGCTGAAATGATCAAGATTCTTCATACCGGAAAGATTTTTAAAATATAAAATTGCAACCGATCTGTTCTTCTGTACCGGAGGGCCTTTCTTCAGGATAAGGCTGCCGATAAATGATATCACTAATATAAGTAGAAGTGATAAACCGATCTTCAAAGGGCCGGTCTTTTTTATCGATCTTTCAACTTCAC
>JAOZUQ010000031.1 GCA_029938635.1 Candidatus Aminicenantota bacterium | reverse complement strand
TTTTCTTCTGACTCCTGACTTCTTGCTTCTGTCTTCTAATATCTACATATAAAAAAATGCTATAATTGTGTGAAATGAATTTACTTAAGATCGGAGATTTAAAATTGAAACACCGGACCGTTCTGGCTCCAATGGCATCTCTTACCGATATTGTTTTCAGAAGAACAGTTGATGAGATAGGGGGGATAGGCCTGATGGTAACCGAATTGATATCGGCTGAGGGGTTGAGGAGGAAACAGAGGAGAACGCTGGAAATGACAAGGACATTCGATTTTAAAACTCCTCAATTTATTCAGCTTTTCGGATCGGAACCTGAAGCATTCGCAGAGGCATCTGAATTCATTGAAAATGAGACAAGTTTTAGCGGGATAGATATAAATATGGGATGTCCGGCCCGTAAAGTAGTGAAGAAGGGTGCCGGATCTGCTCTCTTGCTCGATCCCCCGGAGGCTGGAAAAATATGCAGAGCAGTCAGAAAAGCGGTCTCACTTCCCCTTACAGTAAAAATACGGTTGGGTTATGAATCCGAAAACCTCCATGAGGTCCTCAATGTTCTTATCAGCGAGGGGGTTGATGCCGTCACAATTCATTTCAGGCTGAAATCTGATTATTATAGCGGAGATGCCCGGTGGGAGTTTGCTGAGGGGTTAAAAGATAAGTTCGATACTGTTTTAATCGGAAACGGAGATATAAAGAGCCCTGATGATGCAAGGGAGAAATTTGAACTGGTTGACGGAATAATGATAGGACGTGCAGCGATAAAGAATCCTTTTATATTCTCTGAAATAGCCGGAGATCCTCCGGGTATGGACGGAAAGATGGAGGTGGCGGGAAGGATAATGGAACTGATTGAAGAGTATTACCCGCCTGTGCTCAGGCTTCAGAGGATCAAGGCCTTCACAAAATACCTTACTGCAGGAAGACCTCATTCAAAAAAGATCAAACATGAAATATACAGATCTCACTCCTTTGAAGAAGTGAGATCCCTGTTCGAAATTATTTTTAATTAGTTATCTTTTAATACTCATTCTCATCAGGCATATCCTGGTCGGTTTAATAGTGATCGAAACCCTGGTGGATTTTCCGGCCTTATCGTACGCTATTGCATATAATTTATGAACTTTAGAGGTAAAACGGGCCTTCGGTACAATGATCTCGTAAGGGCTTGATGTGTCACTTCCGATGAATCCCCCTTTTGTTACCCTGTCAAAGAAAAGGGAAACTTTCCTGATACCGCACCCCGGATCCGAAGAAGATATCTTTACAAGGAGACTCCTGTCCTTGCATAAGATGCTGTTGTTAAGAGGTGAAGTGATCCTGATAGTCGGAGAGGAAGTGTCCGTAAAGAAATGGAGAAAAGATCTGCTCGTATTTGGCCTTGCAATATCCTGGTATTCGGCCATAAGTGTGAATTCCCCTTCGCCTCGTCCTAACATTCTGAGCATGAAGTTGTAGCTGGCAACAGGTGGAGCATAAGTTGCTGTTGCAAAGGTCCTCCCCCAGATCCTGGACCATGTCCCTATGGCTCCTTTTGTTGTATGGTGCCCTTTTTTCAGCCATATTATACCCTGCTTAACTCCAGACTCGTCCTCTGCATCGACTCGTACACCTATACTTGGATTTGAGGCATTTATCTTAAGGCACATATTTTCTGTAGGCCCCATCCATCTGATCTCCGGCCCAGTCCAGTCCCCGTCCGCAGAAATAGTCCCGGTCATAAAAAATCCGATCACAATTGCCAGTATTGCAACACCTTTTAAATTCTTCATTTTCTCCTCCATTCTAATAAAAATTTTAGTAATTCATCAACTTACTCTGCTTATTGTATAAAGAATATAAGAAAATATCTCACTATTCATTACTGTAATAAGATTTATGAAAACAGGATAAATGTAACGTAACTGGTGTCAGTTGGGGGTTTGGAGTATAATGTTGTTATGAGCAAAGAGAAGGTTGTTGTAGGGTTCAGTGGCGGGAAGGATTCGACCACATCCATAATTCTGCTGAAAGAAAAGGGGTATGATGTATCTGCCCTGACCATGAGACTCGGGTTGAGCGGAGAGGATGAAAAGCTCGTCAGAGTTAAAGAACTTGCAGGGATACTCAATGTTCCCCATGAAATAATTGACCTTAGAGCAGAATTTAAAGAGAGGGTCATTACATATTTTGTAGATTCCTATAAAGCAGGAATAACTCCTAACCCGTGTGTGATCTGTAATAACAGGATCAAATTTGAGCTCCTGATGGATTTCGGAACAAAAAATATGGGATCTGATTTTTTTGCCACGGGGCATTATGCTGATAAAATTGAGATAGACGGGAAATATTTCCTTACGGAACCTGAAGAGAAGAAAAAATCTCAGATCTATTTTCTCTCAATGATCGGGGGAGAAAGATTAAAGAATGTGTTATTCCCGATATCTTCCATATCGCTTGACAAGGTCAGGGAAATGGTTGCTGACCTGCCCCTCGGAAACAGAAAAGAGAGCCAGGATGTATGTTTTCTGAGCGGCTATAAACTTGTTGACTATCTTAAGGAACATATCCCTGAGGCATTTGAAGAGGGTGATATCCTTGATATGTCGGGGGAAAAGATCGGGCGCCATAACGGATCAATAAATTTCACTATCGGGCAGAGGAGGGGGACCAATTTCCCTTCTGACGGAAAGCTGTATGTTGTTAAAAAAAATGTAATTGGAAACACAATAACACTTGGAAAAGAGACTGACCTCTATTCAGATAGATTTGAAGTCAGAAAACCGGTTATATGGAAAGAGATCAAAAAAGGGGAGTATTACAAAGCACGTATAAGGTATATGAGCAGATTTGAAGATGTTGTAATTGTGGAAGTTTCAACGGATTCAATAATAGCTGAGTTTGCTTCCCCTGTGAAGTCAGTGACCTCAGGGCAGGTCGGGGCATTTTTCCAGAATGATATTATTGTTGCTTCCGGATTTATTAAATAATTTTAAGTTATAACTTGCTCAGAAAATCAACTTTACCCTTTTCCCCGAGAATGAGAATAATATCATTGTCTTCGAAAGTATAATCTCCTCCCGGTACTTTCGTGATCGGTTTTCCTGATAATGCAGGTTTTTTTACAAGGACAATGTCAACCTTATATTTGTTCCGTATGTTGAGATCGATGATCTTCTTTCCTCTGAACTTTATTGGAATTTCAAGCTCCAGAAGATAAAGGCCTTCAGCAACTTCGACCGGAAGCTTCGATGAAGATGCAGTCATCAGGTGTGATACCTCTCCTGCCATGTCTCTTTTCAGGATCTCTTTATTGTAGGCGGATATTACATCGATCCTCCAGATGCTTCCAATTATTTCAGATGGGTCTTTGCTGCTGACAACTGGTATCTCCCCGATGTTCTCCTTCGCAAATTCTTTCATAACATAGTCAAGATGGTCATTTTCGCGGACCACAAGGTAATTCGGGGTTGCTATGTCTGCTGCAACCACAATATCTTTAAGGTGCTCATAATCGGGTGCAATTGATGCAAGTTCGGTCTGAGATATCTTGTCTGTGATAATATTATCTTCGTCCACAATGTAGAAGAAAGAATGATCCGAGTACACAAATTTATTGGATAATTCACTTATTGAGGTTTTGGGGCATATGATCTCTATACTTTTTCTCATTACATCTTCAACTTTCATTGACCTGAGTATGTTTATCTCTCTGCCCTGATGAATGTTTATTCCCTTCCTTAATAATTTAAGAGTATAGATAGATCCTTTTCCGGCCTTTGTCACAACAAGGCTGATTATGGTAGCGATCATGAGGGGTAGAATTATCTTATAGTCATTTGTCATTTCAAAAATGATCATGATAGCTGTTATCGGCGCGTGAGTAGTCGCAGCAACTACTGCACTCATCGCAACCAGAGAATAAGCTCCGGCGCCGGCTGTCATTCCGGGAAATATCTTATTTAAAATATTTCCAAATAATCCACCTGTCATTGCTCCCATAAATAGCGAGGGGGCAAAGATCCCTCCGGAGCTGCCTGATCCCAGAGTTATGGAGGATGCCAGGACCTTCATGAATATAAGAGCAAAAAGCATCCATATCTCCATATTTCCAAGTAATGCAATATTCATTGCACTATATCCCACTCCGAATATCTGTGGAAATGAAAGTCCGATAATTCCGAGGAGAATTCCCCCCATGGCAGTTTTATAAAAATCGGGAATCTTGACTGCATCAAATTTATCTTCAAAATAGTAAAGTACTTTTACGAATAAAATACCAACCAGGCCTGCGATTAGTCCCAATATTGCATAAGGGATCAGCTCAAGCCAGTGAAGGAGTTCATATTTCGGGATGACGAAAGCAGGATAATTGCCGAAAATGGCTCTTGAAACTACGGTAGCAGTGACAGATGAGATCACTATAGGAGAGAATTGACTGATAGCAAAATCACCCAGTATTATCTCAACAGAGAACATCGCTCCGGCTATCGGAGCATTAAAAGCAGCTGCAATTCCTGCTGCAGCCCCGCAACCTACAAGAGTCTGCATTCTCCTTTTTGATATTTTAAAAAACTGCCCGAGTGCGGATCCGATTGCTGATCCGATCTGAATGATCGGGCCTTCTCTCCCGACAGATCCTCCGGATGCAATTGTAATTGATGAAGCGATTGCTTTACTGACAACAACTCTGGCTCTGATAATACCATTCTTTAATGCGATCGCCTCCATTACTTCCGGTACACCATGTCCTTTCGCTTCACTCGAGAAAAAATAGATTATCATTCCGACAACAAAAGCACCTCCTGCAGGGATCAGGATCGTAAGAAACCAGGATGAAGAGTAAGCCTGGTTTCCCCAGAAAAGGTCCTGGAAAAAATGGATCAAAAACTTCAATCCGGCAGCCCCGACACCGCCAAGTAATCCGATTATGATCGGAATTATGATCATAAAGATCTGTTCCGATGTTTTAAATTTTTCAATAAGATTAATAATTCTTTTTTTCATTGTTTTTCAGAACCAGAATGCTAAAGCAGGATTATATATTATATTCCGTTACATGAACAGATAGTTGTTCATATATATTTATATTTAATATTTTTCAGAGTTAGAACAATGTTTTTATTTTAAACAATTTGAAGATTTGCCATTTTTAAATATTATATAAACATGAGCGAAAACTTCAAGGATATATTTTCAGAACTGCGGAGAAAAATGATCTCGGAACAATTGATTTCCAGAGGAATAGAAGATAAAAGGGTTCTTGAAGTCATGGGGAAAGTTCCCAGAGAAGAGTTTGTGGCCCCGGGAGAGAGGGCAAGAAGTTACTTTGACGGCCCTCTCCCGATCGGGAATGGTCAAACAATTTCGCAACCTTACATTGTTGCTTATATGACAGAAATGCTGGAACTTACTGGTAGTGAGAATATTCTTGAACTCGGGACCGGTTCAGGATATCAGACCGCGGTACTGGCTGAAATTGCAGAAGAAATTTCGACAATTGAATTTATACCGGATCTTGCCGACAGATCGGAGAAATTGCTGACCAAAAAATTAGGATATACAAATATCCGGTTCAAAACAGGTAATGGAGCAGAAGGGTGGAGTGAGTATGCTCCATTCAAAAGAATAATTGTCACTGCAGCTCCGGAAAAATTCCCGGAATCACTCTTTGATCAACTTGAGGATGGGGGAATGATCATTGCTCCGGTAGGAGGATTTTACCAGAATTTAATAAGATACAAGAAGATAAATGATGAAATAATTCAGACCGGATTGATCGCCGTTTCTTTTGTCCCTCTTATTGTATAAAAGCAGTAGGCAGAAGAAAAAATCTAAATATAAAAATCTTATTGGCTTTCGCCGTGATTACTTTTGTTACCGCAAAAATGCTTATCATTTTTCGCTGGGCGAAAATCCTCAGTTCGATATTGGCGAGACTTCGGATTTGGCCCCACAAAAGCAATACATGTCAATGCCAAGTTCTTAATGACAATCTCTAAAGCACCTATTGATAATCTTAACAATTTCTTGACAATGTTTTACCTTTCAACTATCATTTAGCTATGATTATCGGATTTAATACTGATATTAAGTACCGTGATGAAGTCTTTCATATTCAGACAGAAGATAAAGGTGAAGGCAATCCTACCATTGAAACCCTTGTTTACCATAGTGGTGAGATCCTTTTATCCAGAAGAATTTCCTATGGCCATCTTAAACTCGAACGAAATGATATGAGAAAAAAAGTGAAATCAATGATGAAGATCCAGCACGACCAGATCATAGGTGAATTGAAAGAGGGGAAATTCCTGCATCTTTTATCCATGGAAACTCAGCAGATCGAAGATGAAGGCCTTGATGCAATGGTCCTCAGGTATCTTGAAGAATCTGCAACTTCCTGACCTAAATAAAATGTACCGGAAAGTTCTTGTTATAGATGCAATGTATCTTATCTTCAGTTCCTATTATGTTAATAGGCATATGAGAACCCTTAAAGGAGAACCATCCGGAGCTCTATTCGGATTTGTCACAAGGATTGAGAACCTGATCAGAGATTTGAGCCCGGACAAGATAGTTGTGGCTTTTGATTCAAAAGGGAAGACATTCAGGAATGATATTTATCCGAAGTATAAAGCCAACAGAGATGCACCTCCTGAAGAATTAGTAACACAGATACCTTTTGTAAAAGAATTTCTTGAAAAAAGGGGGATAGAATATATCGAAGCTCCCGGTTTTGAGGCTGATGATATAATTGCACAAATCTCATTTGGATTGGGAGAAAATGAAAGAGCAATAATATTTTCCGCAGACAAAGATTTGTTTCAACTGGTAAATGGACATGTAACAATCTGGCATCCGAAGATGAAGTCAGAACTTGATAAGCAGGGGGTAAAAGATTACTTCGGATTATACCCTGAACAGATCGTGGATTATCTTTCAATAACCGGAGACTCTTCTGATAATATTCCGGGTGTTCATGGCATTGGTGACAAGGGGGCTAAAAAGATCCTCGAAAAATTCAATTCACTTGATAATGCACTTGAAAATCCGGATGAACTTGAAGAAAAGCATAGAAAGAAAATTTTTGAAGATATGGAATCTCTGAAGATGTCCAGGGCACTTGTTGACCTTAAGAGTGTGCATAACCTGGAAATTAAGGAAAAAAATTGGAGTTATCCTTCGATTCCTGGAAGAGAGCTGATCTCCTTCTACAAAAGGTTCTCATTCAGCAGCATTATAAAAAAACTCGGCATCAGTGAGGAGTCGGAGAGTTCATCTCTGGATATTGAATATGAATTTGTCTTTGATTTGATCGGGCTGGACAGGTTAAAAAAGAGAGTATTAAAAGAAAAATATTTTGCTTTTGATCTGGAGACTACTCATCTGGAGTTTTTCAGATCGGAAATTGTAGGGATCTCAATCTCATTTTCAGATTCCGGGTACTATGTGCCTTTCCTCTTTCCGGAATTTGAGAAGAACAAAGTAGATATTAGTTTTGATGATTTTAAAACTGAATTTCATGATATTTTCGGCAATGACAAGATTAGAAAAACAGGCCATAATCTTAAATTTGACACACTTCATCTCATGTATAATGGGATCCCGGTAAAAGGTATATCCGATGATTCAATGATCATGTCCTATCTGCTTTATCCGAATCGAAGAGCTCATAAACTTAAAGAGCTCACATCAGAATTCCTGGATTATGATCAGACCGGATTTGATGGATTAACGGGGAAAGGAAAAAACAAAAAAAGAATAGATGATATTGAGATAGATAAAATCGGGAGATATTGCATTGATGATTCTGCCGTAACACTTATGCTTGCAGATATACTGGGTAAGAAAATGGAAGCTCAAGGTCTTAAAAACCTTTATCGGGATGTTGAAATACCTTTGTCAAAAGTACTGACCACAATTGAGTTCAACGGCGTAAAACTTGATATAGACTATCTTAAGAAAAGTTCAGAATATTTGTCCGGGATGATAGAGACTCTTGAGAAGGAGTTACATTCTGCCGCAGGATATGATATCAACCTGAACTCTTTCCAGCAATTGGGAGTATTCATTTTTGAAAAAATGGGACTGCCTGCTGCCAAAAAGACAAGAAAGACGGGTGCTTATTCAACTGACAGTGAGGTCCTTCATGAATTAAGAGGATACCCGATAGTTCAGAGTATTATAGATTACAGGACATTAAAGAAACTTAACTCAACTTTTGTTGAAGGGTTGATAGATACTGTTGATGAGTCGGACAGGGTGCACACATCATACAATCAGACCGTAGCAGCAACAGGCCGGCTTTCCTCCTCGAATCCGAATCTGCAGAATATTCCTGTCGGAGAAACCGGTGGGATCTCTGTCCGGAAGGGGTTTATAGCCGAGGGAAAAAACATCTTACTTGCAGCTGATTACTCCCAGGTTGAATTAAGGATTATGGCTCATTTCTCCGAAGATGATAACCTGATGGATGCATTCCGGAACGATTTTGATATTCACCAGTATACGGCAGACAAGGTTTTCGGAAAGGATCTGTTCCTGAGTGATCATGAAAGGAGAAAGAGAGCAAAGATAATAAATTTTTCTGTCCTTTACGGTTCCGGCCCATTTTCTCTTTCAAAGGAGTTAGGGGTAAGTTATGGAGAAGCAAAGGATTTTATCGATATGTATTTTGAGAAGTATATCGGGGTTAAAGAGTTTATTGAGAAAGTGATATCAGATTGTGAAAATGAGACGAGAGTTAAAACCATTCTCGGGAGGATCAGGCCAATTCCCGAGATCAATAGTGAAAATAAAAATATAAAAGATAATGGCAGGCGAATGGCAATTAATACTATCATCCAGGGGAGTGCTGCTGATATAATCAAAGTTGCCATGATCAATATTGACAAGAAAATTAAAAAAATGATGAGCCAAATGGTTATGCAGGTTCATGATGAATTGATCTTTGAACTCCCCCCCGAAGAAGAGAATAACCTGAGAAAAATAGTTAAGCATGAAATGGAAAACAGCCTGAAATTGAAAGTACCTCTGACAGTGTCGATCAAAACCGGAAAAAACTGGGGAGAAATGGAGTAGGTAATGGAAAATATTAAAAAGAAAAAACAATTCAAACTTCCTCATACACTTGTACTGATATACATGATCGTATTGCTCGTTTATTCCCTGACATGGATCGTACCATCAGGTGAATTCAATAGAGAAAAGGTAGGGGTGGGGGGAACTCAGCGTGAAATTACAATTCCGGGCACTTTTCAGAAGGTAGAAAAAAGGATCGTAAGTCCTGAAATTCTCCTTACCGCACCGATAAAAGGATTCTCGGAAGGGGCTCCGATCATAGCATTTCTTTTTGTAGTCGGTGGTGCATTTTTAGTCATTCAAAGAACCGGAACGATTGATATTGCGATTAAAAGGTTAGCTGATTCATTTGCCAGACATCCCAGATCCAGAAAATTTGTAATTCCAGTTCTAATGATAGTATTTTCTCTGGCGGGATCTATTTTCGGAATGTCGGAGGAGACTATTCCATTTATTATGGTTTTCATACCCTTGTCTCTCTCCCTCGGATATGATTCGATTGTAGGTGTCTCAATCCCTTTTCTTGGTGCTGCAGCGGGATTTGCTGCCGCATTCTTTAACCCGTTCACAGTAGGAATTGCCCAGGGATTATCAGGCTTACCACTATATTCAGGCCTCCCATACAGGCTTATTGTCTGGGCGCTGGGGACATTTACGGTGATTGCCTTTGTAATGAGGTATGCGGCAAAGATCAAGAAGAATCCGAAGTTAAGTCCGGTTTATGAACTGGATAGGAAAAGGCTGGCTGAAATGTCGGTAAACGGGCAGGTTTCTGAAGAATGGAATTCGAGACACAGGGCAGTTCTACTGATATTTGCGGGGGGAATACTTGTGCTGATCCTCGGGATCTTATTATTAAACTGGTATATAACCGCTATTGCAGCAGTATTCATGGGGATGGGGATATTGTCCGGATTTGCGGCAAAGATGTCTCCAAGTGATATGGCGAAAAATTTTGTTGAAGGTGCAAAGGATATGATGAATGTTGCATTTATTATTGCATGCGGCCGTGCGATACTTATAATTGCATCAGAGGGACAGATTCTGGATTCGATACTGTTTTATGCATCAAATTTTATATCTATGTTTCCGAAGATCGTTACAGCTCAGATGATGTTTTTCACCCAGTCGGGTATAAATTTCTTCATCCATTCAGGAACGGCACAAGCGGCACTGACAATGCCTGTTATGGCACCGCTAAGTGATCTTGTCGGAGTAACAAGGCAGACCTCGGTTCTTGCGTTCCAGTTATGTGAATTCATACTTCCGATTCTTCCCACATCAGCGGTGACGATGGGAGTTCTGGGAGTTGCAAAGATATCGTGGGAAAAATGGGCAAAGTGGTTTCTCCCCCTGATGCTGATTCTTGTGGTTTTAAGTATGTTGTTGCTTATCCCGCCAGTCCTGATGAATTGGGGCCCGTTCTAAATCTGTTGAATTGGTTATTGTGTTTTTAATGCTTTATTAACCCTAACCTCCGTCCCACAGCCCAGGCTGCATTCTCTTCGCCAAGGCGAATTCACCTTGTTTTCCATAGGTAGATGGGTAAAAGTTGACAATGTGCATATTATGTGTATAATAGTATGTAGAGGAAAAAATGTATACAAGGCATAATATAACACTTGATGAAGATATATCCAGAGAACTGGAAGTCCTTGCCGAGGAGTTGGGTGAGAAGAAAAGTAATATTATCGGTAAGGCGCTTACTGCCTATTTTGATCTTCTCGATCTGAAGATTGCCCGAAAGAGATTGAAGGAACTGAAGAATGGTAAATCCAGAACAATAGATGCTGAAGATGTCTGGAAAGAGCTGAATCTCTAAATATGTACTGCCTCAGGTTTCTGACCAGAGCTGTAAAAGACCTTAAAAGGATAGATCGCCCTTTTCAGAAGATTATTAAAGAAAAGTTGAGCATACTTGCAGAAAATCCGAAAGTTTTAAAGAACAATATAACTGCTTTAAAAGGTGAGGATGATCTGTTCCGCTTAAGAGTCGGTAATTACAGAGTTATATTCAGCAAAGAAGATAAAGAACTTATAATTCTTATAATCAGGGTAGGTCACCGTAAGGATATTTATTCAGGTTGATACAAAAAAAAAGGGCAGGTCATTGACCCGCCCCTTTATAAAATCGTGATTTATTTTCCTGATTTTTTGTACAGATATTTGAAGAACTCAAAATCTGTGGTCAATATTTTTTTCATATTAGGTAATACTTTCTGGTATTGAACAATTGCCATCCAGAATTCTGCGAATTCAGTATCTTTTGAGTAAGCTTTGTTCCTGATCTGAAGGGCCAGGGCATCGGCTTTTGCTTTTTTCTCTTTAGCTATTCTTTCAGCATCAGATGTAATGGACAGCAATTCCCTCTGCATCTTACCAAGCCATCTTGCGTTCTCACCCTCCCCATCCGAACGGAAGGCCTGTGCGATCTGGTTCCTCTCTTTTATCATCCTGTTATAAACACTCTGGGTCAGATCATCCGAATACTTTATCTGCCTGATGATAATATCGATCAATATGATCCCGTATTGAGGTGTTATCTCTTTTGCAGCTTTGAGCATATCGGCAGACAATTTAACCCTGCCTTTGTTAATGTTCGCATATTTTACATTGGTAAATGTCGAAATGACCTGATCATCACTTTTCTTTTTGTCCTCATCTTCAGTCTGGAAAACATTCCTTCTCTCGATCTCATTGATGACATTCGAGTTCCTGATAGCTTCCCTCAGAAGGTTATTTGCAATTGAGTTCCTGACACTGGAATCGATAACATTATCAAGCCTTGATTGTGCCTGAGAGATCGTACCTACTGATTCATAGAATTTTTTCAGATCGGAGATCCTCCACCTTGCAGTAACATCAACCCAGACGAACTGGTTCTCTTGTGTAGGAAGCCTGCGGGCATCACCGTCCCATGACTGGATCTTTTTAGAGTACTTGGACACCTGGTCGATAACGGGTACTTTGAATTTTAATCCTGCATCGGCTTCTGTGTTTATTATCTTTCCGAATCTGGTGACAATTGCCATCTCTCCCTCTTCAACCACAAAGTATGGCCCCATAAGAAAGAAGACAATAACCAGAACTCCGATTATAAATGATACCGGTTTAAGCTTGTTCATTATTCTCCTCCTTTATTGAGGGATTTAAAGGGGACGAAATTCTTAAGCATTTTGTCAATAAATTCCGTCTCGCCTGTTTTAAATATCTCTTCGAACATTTCGTAATAGAGCCTGGTTCTGGTTATTTTCGGGTTCTTCCTGTATTCCCCGAAGACAGCCAGAAATCTTGCTATATCACCTTTAGCTTTGTTCACTTTCTCAATGGCGTAACCTTCTGCTTCCTCAATGGTCTGCTGTGCCTGGCCTCTGGCCTTTGGAATAGCTCTGTTATAGGATTCTTTTCCGGTATCTATCAAGCGGCTTCTATCCTGGATTGCTTTGTTGACATCTTCGAATGCATCCTGGACCGGTCCTTTCGGTGGTTCGATATTCTGAAGCTTGACTGTTGTGACATTAACTCCCAGGTCGTAAAGATTAAAAAACTCATTCATCATTATCTGGCCCTTTGATTCAATATTTAATCTCTCATTACCGATAACATCAAAAACCGTTCTGTCACCAACAAGATTATTAATAACCGATTGTGAAATGTCGCGGATCGTTTTCCTCTGGTTATCAATGTTGAACAACCATGCACGGGGATTAACGATCTTATACTGAATGATCCAGCTTACGTCAACGATATTCAGGTCACCGGTCAGCATAACAGATTCGCTGCTGTAATTCCTTGACGAATAGACCGTGTTAACACCAGCCCTCTCGGTTCTGAAACCGAACTCTTCATTAAGAACTCTCTGAGTCGGAACATTGTAATTTTTTTCAATACCGAAAGGTAACTTAAAGTGAAGTCCCGGTCCGGTTATTCTGCTGAATTCTCCCATAAAAAGGATCACAGCTTCCTCTTTCTGATCAACCATATAAAAGCTTGATAATCCGGCGATGATCAGAAAGATAACAATAATTATAGCTACTATCGATTTCGGAGTCAGCTTCTTTTGAAGTTGATCCAGATCGATTACATTATCTGTCATATTCTCCTCCTTGAATGTTTTATAAGATATATTATATATCATTCTCCTCTCTTTTTAAATTAAAAGTTTAAGAAGTAAATAAAAATCGGTGATAAACTAAAATAAATCGTTGTAAAATCAATTACTTCAGATTATTATTAACTTAAAATATACAGGAGGAAATTATGACTAAACAGGATAAAGTAAAGACTTCGGAAGATTATGTAAATGCGTTGAAAAAATTGAAACCAAATGTTATTACAGACAAATTACTGGAAAAACCTTATGAGAATGAAGATATTATTAAAGGTATGAACGTTGTTTGCACATGTTATGACTATGCGAAACATCCGGATTATTGCGATCTGATGACAGCGGATTCCTCACTGACAGGAAACAAAGTAAACAGATATAATTATATTCCAAGGACCAAGGAAGATCTGAAAAAAAGGTTGAAAATGGTTCATGCTCTGGCCAGGGAAACTGTCTGTGCTCAGAGATGTGTCGGTGGTGATGCTCTATGGGCATTGTATATCGGTACTTACCAGCTGGACAAGAGTAATAAAGGTGAAACAAATTACCATGAAAGACTGAAAAAGTATCTTGAATATATTCAGGAGAATGATATAGCACCCGCAGGTGCAGTTACTGATGCAAAAGGAGACAGGTCTATTGCTCCATCAGCGCAGGAAGAGAAGGACACCTATTTACACATTGTTAAAAAAACTGATGAAGGAATTTATGTCTCAGGTATTAAAACTCCGATCACAATGAGTATTTATGCAGAGGAGCTGATAGTAATGCCCAGTATGCAATTAAGTGAATATGATAAGAGTTGTGCAGTTTCTTTTGCAATACAAGCTGATGCTGAAGGTATTGAGAGATATGCACTCGGATCTGAGATAAAAACTCTTGAAGGAGAGCATGCCCCTACACATGGCAGGAAATATCTTAACAAGGAAGGGATGATAATATTCAACAATGTATTTGTTCCTAATGAAAGAATTTTTCAATGTGAGGAACATAAATACGGAGCAATCTATGCGAACCTTTTTGCAACACTGCACAGGTTCTCATATCTTGCATGCAAACCTGCTCTCTATGACATTATGACGGGTGCAGCTATGCTTATATCTGATTTTAACGGAACTAAGGGTGAGTATTTTCTCAGCAATACTGCGGAAAAAATATTTCAGATAGCAAAACCGGCAATATTATCTCGTGGGATGGCAAAAGCTGCAATAGAGGAATCAACTATAACTGAAAGTGGAGCGATACTTCCGGACGAGGTATTTACAAATATGGGAAAATATATGGCAACTGATAATTTCCCTAATGCAGTGAGTGTTCTTCAGGATATGTCCGGGAACCTCCCGGTGAATCTTCCATATGAGGGAGTACTTAAAGATAAAAAATACGCTGAAAATGTAAAAAAGCTTTTTAAAAGGAAAAAGGGTATCACACCTGAGCAGCATTTTAAGTTGAATGAGTTTATAAGAGTTCTTGTCGCCTCTACAGAGGGAGGCCTTCTCCAATTTGGTTCCAAGCATGGCGGCGGGAATAAAGAGGCTGAGAAGGTTGCAATCTACGGAAATAATCTCAGACACATGTTCCAGTGTAAAAAACTTGTAAAAGATATAGTTTTTAATAGTAACTGACTTCAGGAGGGTTATATGAACTACTATTTAACTGAAATTGAAGCGATGGTTAAAAGCCTCTTCTCAGAATATGTGAACAAGAGAATAATTCCTCTCAGAAGCGAACTTGATGAGAAAGATGTATTCCCGGAAGAACTTTTCAAAGAGATGGCAGCCCAGGATTTTTTCAGAATAATGATCCCTGAAGAATATGGAGGTATGAGTGATTCTATCATGGTCTCAACACTTGGAATAGAAGAACTTTCCAGAGGTGATGGCGGTATCGGTGTCACATTTGCCGCTCACACGATCACTTCCAAGGGAATAGTACTTTATGGAAATGAAGAGCAGAAAAAAAAATATCTCCCGGGTATAGCAGACGGAAAGTTGTTCACTGCATTCGCCCTGACCGAACCCGGAGCGGGTTCTGATGCTGCTGCCATCAAGACAAGAGCAGTGAAGAAGAACGGGGGATATGTGATAAACGGGACAAAGCAGTTTATTACCAGCGGGGAGATCGCAGATATATGTCTCGTTATAGCGAACACAGATCCGGAAAAAGGATATAAAGGGCTTACAGCTTTTTTAGTTGATAAGGGGACACCCGGTTTCTCGGTAGGGAAAAAAGAGGATAAAATGGGGATCAGGTCTTCTGTAACGAATGAATTGATCTTTGACGAGTGTGAGGTCCCTGAAGCGAATATTCTTGGAGAACTGGGGCAGGGGTTTTATATTGCATTGGGTCTGCTCGACAGAAGCAGGATCGGGATAGGTGCTCAAGCTCTGGGGATTGCTCAGGCAGCACTCGATGAATCGATCAGTTATTCAAAGATGAGAGAACAATTCGGAAAGAGTATAAGTGAATTCCAGGGGATACAATTCATGCTTGCCGACATGGGTACATCAATTGAAGCTGCAAGATCTCTGATCTACCAGGCTTCCAGAAATGTTGATTCAGGTGAAAAGCACCTGACAGCCGGTTCTGCAATGGCAAAACTTTTTGCAACCGATATGGCGATGCAGGTTACAACAGATGCGGTCCAGATATTCGGCGGGTACGGTTATATGAAGGAATATCCGGTTGAGAAAATGATGAGAGATGCAAAGGTTACACAGATATATGAAGGGACGAACCAGATACAGAGGATTGTAATTGCATCGAAACTTTTGAAATAATGGTGGCTTAAATGGATAATAAACAGAAGTTTTCCACCGGTTCTCTCCTGACAGGTTTAGTTTTTTTACTGATCGGTCTAGGCCTGGTGCTGAAGAATCTCGGGTATATCGATCTTAGTTTGAGGGAGTGGTGGCCTCTTATTCTTATTGCTGCAGGCTTGCTGAATATTTCTAATCACAGGAACATTGTTTCTTTCCCCGGATTATTTCTGGTTTTCCTGGGCGGGATATTTCTTTTGACGCAAAATAACATTCTTGAATGGGAACTTATAGTAAAATTCTGGCCGGCAATTCTTATTATTATAGGATTGTCATTTCTCACAGGTAACGGGAAAAAATCTAAGCGTGTGAAAGATTCCGGAGATAAGGATAATTATATTTCAGGATTTGCACTTTTCTCCGGTCTCGAAAGAAAAATATCTTCAAAATCTTTTCGGGGAGGAAATATAACTGCATTATTCGGAGGCGCAGAGATCGACCTGAGAAATGCAAAGATCAGCCCCGATGGAGCCTCGCTTGATCTTACAGCTTTGTTCGGTGGAGTAGAAATCAGGCTTCCTGATGAATGGAATATTGAATTGAATTCAACTGCACTTTTCGGAGGTGTCGGGAACAAATGTAGAAATGAGAATCCCGGGGATGGAGAGTCTTTAACAATCAGTGCCACAGCTATCTTCGGAGGCGTGGAAATAAAGAACTGAATGAGCAATTTTTACCTTGATAGTATCAGGGATAGTCAAAAAGGATATATTGATGATCCCTGGGTCTTCCTGAGGGAACTTGCACAGAACAGCCGTGATTCAGGTGCACTTGAAATTAAAATTGATCCCGGTGGGCACGGGTCTGATAATGAAGTAATAATCTTTTCGGATAACGGGAAGGGGATGACCTATAGGGAAGCAGAGAAATACCTTTTCAGACTCTATTCCTCAAGTAAGTTCAAAGAGAAAACATCTGTAGGAATGTACGGGGTCGGATTCTGGACTGTTATGAAATTTGAACCTGATGAGATAAAAATCGAATCCTACTCTGAAGAAGAGGATAAATGGGCAGTAATTCTTGATGGCAGCTTAAATCATAAAAGTGCAGAATGTAAACTTGAAAAGTTTGGAACCAGGGTTACATTGATCAGGAAAAGGGTCTGTTCCGATCATGAATCATTTTGCATGGAATTGGAGGCCGGTGTTTTAAGGTATTGCAGGTTCATTGACAGAAAAGCAGAAAAAGGTAAATTGCTTCACGTAAAATTCAGGGGAAAACTGATATCTGAAGGTCTTAAGTATGATGACGGAATATCTTTAAAATACGGAGGTCGTAATTTCGAAGGCGTAGTCGGATTGGGAGATGTTCCGAAGGTCAGTTTGTTCACAGGTGGGATACCCGCATGGGAAGGTTCAACACTGGATGAATTATCACTGGTTAACAATAAAGGTAAAGATAAAAATGATTATATGAAAAGCGGGATAGCTCCTGTTTTCCATATTAATGGTCGAAATCTCAGGGTTAATATGTCAAGGAGAGAATTAATCGATGATAATTCCCTTCAGGATGTATTAAAGAATTCGCGAAAGGCTTTGAATGACCTTGTTCAGATATGTTCGGATCATGCATATCCCAGAACCAGGGCAAAAAAAGTGTGGTACAGATTAAGGAAGATCTACAAGGATATAACTTCTTCATATTGGAAAATAATTATGGTCATCCTTATACTTGTGATCCCTCTTGAAATAGTTTTATTGAATAAATTCCTCCCCTCTAAAGCCGGAGAAGTAATCACACCCGATGTAGTTAATGTTGAGAGATACAGGCAGTATAGTGCAACAGTTAATAAACTTGGTGATGGCGTTATCGCTGACATAAGGTATACTCCTAAGGAAAATATTTGGATGAAAATGTTCACTGCACCGGTTTTCGACAGGGAGAGAGGATTCATCTGGGAGGGATCATCAGGGAATATCTCTCAGGTGGCTTCGACAAGCTCAGCCGCCGATAATTTCAGGATCAATATTTATATAAGAAACGGAGGTGATGTTTTCCTTCCTCACCCCTCAGGGTTCAGAATAGATGAGGATAGCATCCGGATCAGTGGCGTAAAAAAAGTCAGAGTGAAAAGTTCAGTGTCGGGAGAAATCATAGTTAATATTCCCGGATACAATAAAACACTTGAATATAGCTGTTCCGTTCAAAAGGAGGAAGATGATCCGGGAAACAGGAAAAAATATCTGAATATTCCAGGAGAAGTCAGATTCCCCGATGAGGTTGAATCCAGGATCAGCGAATTGTTCTATCAGAACATGGAAAATAAAATATCAAAATCAATCAAACTTGCTAATATACTTATAGATTATGATATATCGGATGGAACTGCAGGATATTATAAAAATTACAGAAAGAACGATAACTGGCTTAAGAAGGTTCTTGAGATTGGTGCAGGTGATTGTGATGTAGTAAATGGTGTACTCTGTCTTATCCTAAGGAGATCAGGAGTAAGATCAAAGCTTGTAGTCGGCCTTATAGGTGAGAAAGGGTTTGTTTTACCCCAACTTCATTCCTGGGTTGAATATTATGAAAATGGATGGGAAATTGCGGATGCAACAGCTTTTTCAAATATCAGGAGTAATAACACGGGGCCGGGATCAGGTTTGTCTTTTATAGGTACTGACAAAAATGGTGATAAAGAAAAAGGGAATGAAATATTACCTCTTTTGATCAAAATGCTCCTGCTTCTTTTGCTCCTTTCGATCTTCCCGTTAATTCTTTTTTACAAAGAAAATCTGGTTAAAGAAAAAGAGAGAAAAAAGAAGTTGAATCCGAGGAATCAAGTGAAATCCAGGCGTGATGTAATTGAAATAGGCAAAAGCTATCTCCTTGCTCCAGAATTGTGGAACTATAATTTTGACATAGTTGAGCAGGAAATAATAACAACTATTTCAGGAAAGAATATTTCAATAAAAAGGGCGATCAGGTTATTAAAACAGAGGAAACTTTTTCTCGGGAAAGCAGGGAATCCACTTGTAGATGAACTGAAGGGGTCGGATGAGGTCATTATTGATTCTGATAATAGTATTCAGCATTCGCTGATAAGGTTGTTTTACGGAATAATTGATCTGGGCTGGCTAAAGGGATTGGGACTGGATTTTGAGAATGTGAATGGGACTGAATTATCGACAGGATTTATAAGTGATGTGAATCAGGTCCTTGAAAAACTCTCATGGAAAGATTTGTCATGTGTGAGTGCTGTGAACCTTGATGTACACACTTTCAGGGATATTGATCTTTCTATTATTTCATACAGGAAATTCTTCAGAAAAACAGGTTATCCCAAAAGGTTTATCGCTCTGAATATGAGATCTCCGGAAATAGGTGCAATTCTTGAATTGTATGAAAACAGCCGTGATCTGGCCATATACAGGTTCTTTAAAATGATCACTGAGAAGTCAATGTTCTTTTATATCGACAGGAATATATCTTTTGTGAAGATACTCAGGACAATTTTGAAAAATGGATGATAAAATGAAAGAGAACCGGTTATTTTCACTCGATGTTGAATCCTATCTTCATAAATCCGCAGTTTTCTCACAAAGATCATCTCTATTATATTCTACAGAATTGATCAAAACAGCTTTCAAAAGGGGTGCTGATAATATAAATATCATAATTGATCAGAATAAAACTGAAATATTTGACAATGGAAGCGGTATCGATCCCGGGAACCTGAATATGCTTGCAGAACTGAAGACTAAACATGCTCCTGTTGAGAGGAAAGAGGCCGCGGTAAGAAGACTGAGAGGTGATTATGGTGCAGGATTGCTGGCTGTTTTCGCTTCAGAACCAAAGAGTATAAAAATTGAGACGGTGTCTGACAGCATAGGATATAGCTTGAGTATTAATGATGAAGAAGTGTTCATGGAGGAAGGGACTTCCCTTGAGAAGGGAACAAGAATTTTAATATCCCGACGTAGTAGAAATTATAAAAAAGAGATAGAGATTGTAAAAGAATATTTGAGGTGGTCCGGGAAGAAAATTATCCTTAACGGGAATGAGGTCATTACTGAAAAAACAATTCCTGATACCCTTGTATCAGTCAAGGTCGGGGATAATAACTCAGCGGTTACCGGAATGTGCGGTATTCCATCCTCCGGAGGAATGTGCAGGATATGGTTTACAGAGAATGGTATCATAAGGAAAAAGATGGATTCCCCACCATTCCGGGGGTTGATCTTCTCAGCAGTTATTGAGACGAATAAATCAGAGTGGGAAGATGTTCATCCGATCGTTGTTCCATATATTTATAAACTTTACCATTACCTTGAGGAAAAATATACGAAGTTGATATCAGTGCATAAAAACAGAGTGGAAGAGTTGATATTTCTCCATACACGAAAAACAGGTGAGAGAAAATTTACAGAGATTATAAAACCTTTTCGTGTTTCCGGCAGTAATACTTTTATTGGTCTTGAAGAGCTTATAGATCTTTCCAATTCCGGGAAATTATATGTAATAAACTCGGATCATGATAAATCGGATCTGTCTGATAAAAATTCTGAATTTACAATTGAGTTAAGCCCCAGACAGATCGATTTTGTTATGAATCATTTGAGGATCCCCGCAAATATGGTTGAGGCAACTATAGTTAACAGAAAAAGGTTGTTTTTCAAAATCTTTTTAAATTTCCAGAAGTTGAAATATCGGATTACTTCAAAACTGAAATTTTTTACAAAAAAAATAGAAAATGGCCAATTATGGAATGAAGAGAGGGAACTTATATCTCGTCTCGGTGATTATTTCGGTAGTGATCTGAGAGGGTATAATAAAATCAGTTTTCACATTATTAAATGTATCGGATTTGCTCCTGTTTATTTCAAGACCGGAGGATCCGGTATTATTGATAGTGAACTTGAAATATATCTCAGAAGAGGCAGCAGGATCGTAAGGAGAATGGTTAAACTTAATGATATTGATAACGGTAATTTTGAATTAGTCGCTGCATTTATAAAAGCTGAACTCAGTTCAGTGCCTGAACATAAATGATCTTTTTTAGAAAGTGATTTTAAGGGAAGAAAAAATTTTTGTTTCAACTTCATCAACCATTATATCTTTAAGCGTACCTTCTCGTACTATTCTTTTGAAGAGAATGGAAACAGAGAATTTACTTCCCGGAATATTGTATCCAAGAGCACCTTTTAGTATCGATCTGGAATCATAAACTTTGCTGTCATCCCGAATCTCATCCTGAAATCTGTCGAGTCCCTGGATGGAACCGTATTTTTGATATCTGAAACCCCCGCTTATAAAAATATTTGAGATTTCCAGTTTTGAATTCATATTGAGGGTATATCCGAATGCATAGTAATATCCATAGTGGGTAAGGGTTGTTTTCATTCTTGGAGAAAAAATATCATTTTCCTCAGAATACTTGTTCAGGGCAAAAGAGTTTACAAGTCCGAAATCAAAATAAGCATCGGCTGCAATATCCAATTTAAAGGGAGATGAATATAGAATCAACCTGGCAGAAGGCCCTATAAGATTAATAATTGCAAGTTTGTCAGTGAAATTTGTCGGCTGATCAGGATGTTCATTAGCAGTGAAATCGAAGTGATATTCACCTGTATCATAATATTCAACAGCTTTTTTCTTATAAAAACTATAAGCAGATGAAGCACCGATATAAAAGGAGTATCCTTCCAGTTTTCCACTTTCATATTTTTTTATTTTCTGATTGAATAAGCCCAGATATATTACCTTTGTATTAAAGTTATATTCTTCAATACTTCCATTATCAATAGAGATCCCGAATTCAATATCCGAATAAAAAGTGGTAGTGAGTTTAAATTTGACATCTTCATTTCCAGGCTTACTGAATTCCGGTATTTTTATAAATTCCGAGCCTATACTTAAATTGAATCTGTTACCATTGTCTTTGCTTTTATCTTTGTAACTGAAATTTTCATTGCTTAGAGAGAATCTGAAACCTGGCGAGGAGAAATATTCCTCTTCAAAATTTGATCTCCATTTTTTCCCGCCGAAGAGATCACCTAATCCTACTATAGGATTGAGAAAATAGCCGGCAATATGATTCAGTGTCCCTTTTTTGCTCAGGAAGTATTTACTTAATTGATAAAATGGTTCACCTATCGGTAACCCGCCTAATCCGCTGAAAAAATTGTCGTTAAGAGAAATAACTTCCCTCCATTCGGTAAAATATTCCCATACCATTGAGCTACCAATTTCAAACAACACTGATTCAAAAAGATTAAGGTTGTGATATCTGGCAATACTAAAATATGCTGCACCGCCGATCCCATGACCCCAATTTGTAAGGAAAGGATTTGAATCGAATCTGTTAGCATTGAAAGAGAAAAATCTCCCCTTCTGATCTGCCCAACTAAGCTGGAATTGCCAGTCCTCTATCCAGGCTGCATATGTCGCCCAATACCTTATCGAATCTATAAGCCACCAGGTTCCCATATACAATACAGCTCTTCCCAGTTTTTTTCTCTTTATTGTTTCGGATGATTTTTTTAGTGTTGATGGTTCATTTTCATTAGAGAAAAACCCCCTGAGAGCTGTGGATCCGGGGTCGAAATTATCTTCATAACCGAGAGAAAAAATCCCCCTCGTCTCCAATTCATTCATCTGATTTGCATATATAAAAGAAAAAGGAATAAGTAAAAATAGAATAAGGATTTTAAATTTCAATGTTACCTCACGAACAAGAAGTGTTTTTAACATAAACCCGGATCATAGTCAATTGTACGGTTTGACCTGAGATTTATACTGTATCGAATTTATAATCTTTGAAACTTTTTATGGAATATTGAAGTCATAAGATTTAAGGACAGCCCATTTCTATTGAAATGTTGACGATAATAATGTAAAATTCGGGATTAAAAGGTGAACTTAATGAAAAATCTTAAAAATATTATCTTACTGACTATAGCATTGATTTTGATTTCATTTTCTTTCAATGGTTGCAACGGATTCGGAAGTCCTGAGTATACTCTGAATGTAATTCTGGAAGATGGTTGTACCGGAACACCGGAAGCCGGCACATATACATTGAATGAACTTGATTTTGTAGAGTATGAATATTTCCCGGTAGAAGAGAATGTCCAGATAGAAGTACTTATGAACAGCAGTTACCGTGGTTCTTCCGGAACACTGATCATGTATAATAACGTCACCATGATTGTAAGGATAATTGATATCAGAGATAACTGGGCGTTCACTTATGATATTGAAGATAGTTCTGAAGTCGAAATGACTATTGCATTTGCCGGAGATACTCCGTTCGCAGGGACATTCTCAGATTCGCGTGGATATTCCGGAACCTGGACTGTGGAGTCTGATAGTTTTATAATGACCTATGAAAACTGGGCTGACTATGTTTTTACCGGATCTGTAACTTCAATGTCAGGAGATTATATCGGTGAGGGGATCCAGCTTGGTTGGACTGCAGTAAGAATAGACTAAGATTATCTGAATCCATTTTATTTTTTGTCTTCATCCTTACCTCTAAATTGACAATATTATCCCTCTGTGTTATCAAAAATAATATAATTCGATTAACAGGAGGACTTCATGAAATATGAGATATTAAAGCTTGATGTAAGGGATAATATCGGCCTGATACATATAAGCCGCCCTGAAGCTTTAAATGCATTGAACAGCAGATTTTTTAGTGAGATGGATTCACTGCTGGAAGAACTAAGAAATAATAATGCTGTAAAAGGTTTAATTATTACAGGTGAAGGGAAAGCGTTTGTAGCCGGAGCTGATATTGCAGAGATGGTAAATATGGATGAGGCAGCGGCAGTTAAATTTTCAAAAAGTGGTCAGAAAACTTTCAGGGGTATTGAAATGTTCAGTAAACCTGTTATAGCTGCAGTCAACGGTTTTGCCCTTGGTGGCGGATGTGAACTTGCAATGGCGTGTGATATTAGAATTGCCGGAGTGAAAGCAAAATTCGGTCAACCTGAAGTTAGTCTGGGGCTTATTCCCGGATTTGCCGGGACCCAGAGATTAACACGCCTGGTGGGATTGGGGAATGCGTTACACCTCCTGATGACCGCTGACATGATCGGGTCTGAAGAAGCATTGAGAATAGGGCTTGTCCAGATGGTAGTTGAGCAGGAAGAACTATTGAATACTGCACTTGATATAATGAAGAAAATATTGACAAAGGGGCCTAAGGCAGTTTCAACTATAAAGAAAGTTGTCCGTAAAGGTATTGAGACAGATATTGATTCCGGTTCTGAAATTGAAGCTGAAGAATTTGGAACACTTTTCGGAAACGAAGGAACTGAAGGGATGAAAGCTTTCCTTGAAAAAAGGACACCGGAATGGGAGGAGAAATAAATGAAGTATGAAGATATTCTTGAAAATGTAACGGTACTCGGAGCTGCAGGAAAAATGGGAAGTGGCATACTGCTTCTTACTGCAGTTGAAATGGCTGACCTGAGCATGAAGCAAGAAAATAAAGAACGAAATTTCATTCTGAATGCGATGGATGTTTCTGATTCCGGGTTGTCAGGGCTTATGAATTATCTCAGGGTCCAGATCACAAAGATAGCAGAAAAGAAAACTGTTGTTTTACGGAGCGCATATGCTGACAGGGCTGACTTGATAGAGAATGGTGAAATAATCGAACAATATGTTTGTGATGTTATGAATATAGTCAGGCCGACAACGGGACTTGTCCCTGCTTACAAATCAAATTTGATATTTGAAGCAGTGAATGAAAATCCTGAATTAAAGGTGAAGATCTTCAGGGATATTGAAAATAACACAAAATTATCTCCCTGGTATTTTACAAATACTTCTTCTGTACCGATAGGAAGTCTTGATAGTAAAGCAGAACTGGGAGGCAGGATCCTTGGATTTCACTTTTATAACCCCCCTGCAGTTCAAAAACTTGTAGAGGTCATAGTCACGGATAAAACTCTTCCCGAGCTTAAAGAATTTGCTGCCACCTTCGCGTCAAAACTCAGAAAAATTACAGTTCCCTCAAATGATTTTGCCGGATTTATCGGGAATGGCCACTTCATGAGAGATGCTCTTCATGGAATCGAGGAGGCTAAAAGGATTAGCAGTGATCTTGGATTCACAGGAGGGGTTTATGCCCTCAACAAAGTAAGCCAGGAACTTCTTGTAAGGCCGATGGGAATATTCCAGTTAATCGATTATGTCGGGATAGATGTATGTAAGTATATAATGCAGGTGATGAACCCGCACCTGGAGGACGAAGATCTTCACAGTGAGATCCTCGATATGATGATAGAGCAGAATGTCAGGGGCGGACAGAATTCGGATGGTTCTCAAAAAGACGGTTTTCTTAAATATGAGAAAGGTCGTCCGGTGGCGATCTATGATCCTGATAATAAAGTATATGTCCCGATAGATGATCTTAAAGGAAAGACAGATGAATTTCTCGGGGCTATCCCTGATTGTGTCCCGGCCTGGAAGAGTATTATTAGAGAAAAAGATAAGGATGATATTCTTAAGGGGTATTTTATCACTTTGAAGGGTATGACTTCGAACGGACCAGATCTTGCTGTAAGATACATAAAGAGGTCAAAAGAGATAGGTGAAAAACTTGTAGCGGATAATGTTGCTGCGAATGAAAAGGATGTTAATACAGTTATGCTTACAGGGTTTTTCCACGCATATGGTCCTATAAATGACTTTTTAAATCAGGGGTAAAAAATGAAAAAATTAAGAAAAAAAGTATACATGACCGCAGGTTTTAATACAGTTTCACTCGGAACAGGAAGAAAAGAATTCCATCCAAAAAAACCCCGTCCCGGTATAGAACACTATATTAAAGAGAGTGGAGAAGGGACTCTGTCAAAGATCGGCGGTGGAAAGAATATTGATGAAAGTGTGATCGGTAATTTTATGGCTGCCCGGTTTAATAAGCAGGCAAATCTCCCGGGATTTATTCCCATGATCGACAAAGATCTTCATGGAAAACCTGCAACCAGTGTTGAAGGTGCATGCGGGTCCGGAGGACTTGCCCTTATGGCAGGGATCAGATCTGTCCTCGCTGAAACTGCAGATGTAGTACTGACCATAGGTGTGGAAGTGCAGAATACCGTAAAGGCGATCTATGGAGCCGATATCCTTGCCGGCGCCGGATGGTATCAGGAAAGAAAGAAGGGGCATGCATATTTTTTTCCGGGTCAATTCAGTGACAGAGCAGGAGCATATTTTGAAAAGTACGGTAGAGAGAAATCAAGAAAAGGCCTGGCCAGATGGTTCAGGAATGCAATTGAAAATGCACGTCTCTGCCCGACTGCTCAGGAATTTCATAATAAAGTAGAGGATCTGGAAGCTCTTGGTATGAGTGAACCAAATGGAAGAACATTTGTTGATAATCTGAATGTATTTGATTGTTCAAAAGTTTCAGATGGAGCATCTTCAATAGCAATAGTATCTGAAGAGGGTCTTGAAAAGATCGGGATCGAGAAAAAGGATGCAATTGAGGTGGTAGGGTGGGGGCAATGCGAAGCGGATATCACAGCTCCTCCTGAAGATCTTACAACACTGAGCACAATAAAAATGGCGGCAGAGGAAGCATTAGCCTCTGCAGGGATCACAATTGATGATCTCGGAACTATCGAAACTCACGATTGTTTTACTATAGCCGGGATCCTGGCGGTAGAAGCGCTTGGATTCGCAAAGCCGGGAGGTGGAGCTGATTTTGTAGCGGAAGGAAACACTGCAAGAGATGGTAAGATCCCGATGAATACAACCGGTGGGCTGATAGGCTGGGGACATCCCACAGGTGCGACCGGTGTTCATCAGGCGGTAACGATATGGGAACAGCTGACCGGAAGAGCAGGAGATGCTCAGATAAATATTGATCCGAAAAAGCCTTATGGACTTACCATAAATATGGGCGGTGATGACGTAACTGTTGTTGCTATAGTCTATAAAAGAGGCTGAATAAAAAAAGAATTACCTTCCACCATGATTACTTTTTGCTACCGCAAAATCCTGATGGTATTTTGCTGGACGTCCGCCCTCCGTTCGATATTTACGAGACTCAGGCTACCAGTCCCGCAAAAGTAAAACATGGAGGCGGCTGAAACTCCATGCTTGACTTTTAAAAGCCCTGGCAGAGGCAAAACTAAACTATAGTTTTTATGTATAGAATTATTTGTTCTTTGTTCAGCCAGATCAGTCGTGCAAGGAAGATGAATAGGGCGGATCCTGCCAGATAGAGTGCATAGGGATTTTTTATTAACGCTCCTGCTATTCTGAAAAAGATGACATTGATAAAGAACAGGAGCAGTGCCGGGACAATGTAGAGCCCCAGTACGGTAAAATGTGGTTTCCACCCCGGATTTATTCTGTTTCCCGCATTGTTAACGCAGGTCATACGGGCCTGAGTATATGTTTCTCCCGGTACCGGGTTTAGAGTCCGCACCCATACTTCAGCATGATATCCTTCGGGACAAACTAAGGGGCCTGTGAATTCCAGAATATCATGATTATAAATTACCCCGACACTCATCAGCATAAAACTGAACCATATGATTACCACTACAGGAAGGAATATCCATTTCTTTTTGTAGGAAATGAACGAGAAAGCCAGAGGAATAAATACCGCAAGAAATTTCCAGGAGGAGAATGAATCGAATGTATAAATTGAAAAAGCAACAAAGAACACAGCCGTATAAAGCAAAATTCTGGATTTTACTTTTGAAACGGGAAGGGCCTTTTCTACCATGCTGTTTTTCTCATAGTCCATTTATTATCTCCTCCCTTTTTTTCCTGTACTCATCTTCGGTGATAAGGTCCCTTTCATGCATCCTCTTCAGTTCTTTGAGCCTCACTTCCGCTGTCCGGTCTGTTCCGGGGGTGTTTGTCTGTCTCTGTCCTGATCTGAATTTTTTAAATAGTTCCTTCCTTTCCGCAATGGAAACTGGCCTGAATAGAACAGATTTTTTCGCCCTGTTGCTTATAAGGGTAAAGATAATGTTCAGGATGATAAGTACGGCTCCGATGATATAGTACTTATGTTCCGATTTATTCATAAGATTATAAAAAGGGGCGGCAACCACTATTGATAAAAGGAACCGGTGAACTACGGATGATATATTCATTATTCCTCCGGTCACATTATACTGAATTCAATAAATTTTTTTAATACTTATTGAAAATCCGATAAATCTATATTATACTAAAAGCGAACAAATTGCGAACAGTAAAATGAAATACATTCCACTGAGGGTTTATTCGGTATTTTCGAGAGGGAAGGGTGCGGTCTCGGCTTCAGGACTTTCTTCACTGATGAAGAAAGGGGGAAGGGTGATCACCGTTACGGACCCTTTCTCAATTCTTGCATGGGAAAAATTTTACAGGACTGCGGTGGATAACAATCTCAGATTTATGCCGGGGACGGAAATAGCTCTTCGGGGTTCGGGGTCACTTCTCCTTTTTCCACAGACTCCGGAGGGATACTTCTCTGTTGTTTCTTCCTATAACAAAAAAAGGCTGACGCCTATGAAGGAGGTTTCAACAGTTTTTATTCCCGGGAAGATCAAAGGGGATATTTCCGCCGTGTTTAATAATATCAGAGAGAGGATGCAGGGAGGGGAAATATATTTTGGGCTCGAATGGAATAGTGACAGGAGATACCTTGACTATGCGGAGAGGAACAGGATCCCTGTAGTCTGGGCAAATACCCTCCGGTGGACAGGATCCCCGGAGAGTTATAAGGTAGTTGCCTCAGTATTTCGCCACCTTCCGGCCTGTGAGGCTGCGAATGATCCTCATATTCCATTATACGGGCCGCTCAGTTATAGTGCGATAACGAAGCGGTGGGGGAAGTATGGCAGGGATGCTCTTAAAAATACTTTTATGCTGGCAGAGTCTGTCCGGTTCGATTTTGCCGACCGATTCAGGTCATCTTTCGGGGGATCTCCAGTGAAGGGGAGCGGGAGTACCCATTCAACCCGTCTCCGTACCGTTATACAAAAGGAACTTGACAGAAGACGGTCAGGAACAGATGCCAGGGAAAGGGCTGAAAAAGAGTTGTCAAAGATAGATGAATTGGGATTTGCCCCTTATTTCCTTATCGCTGAAGAGATAACCGGATACTGCAGAAGTAATGGGATCTATTTTAATATCAGGGGCTCCGGCGGTTCATCATATGTATTGTATCTGCTTGGTCTTTCCAGGGTGGATCCAATGCAGCATAACCTGTTGTTCGAGAGATTTGTTAACTCACTAAGGGATGAACTTCCCGATATAGATATTGATATAGACTCATCCCGCAGGGAGGGGGTATTGAAGTGGGTATTCAGAAGATTCCCGGGGAAAGTGGCTTTTATATCCACTCATAAGTTCTTCAGAGGAAGGTCAGCGTTATATGAGCTTGCAAGGAGTTACGGGTTCGATCCTGAAGAATCTCACAGGATGAGTAAAGAGGTTGATATATTTGCCTCACCTTCGGAATTGAAGGGAAGGGGTACGGGTCAGATAAGAGAGATCAATGAAAAGGCCTCTTTACTGAAAGGTGTTTACAGAGAATTATCACTTCATCTCGGAGGTGTTATATTTTCCGAAAGAGATATAAGAGAATCATTTCCGGTGGAGGTTTCGCCTCACGGGTTTGATCAGATCGCATGGGATAAGGATACGGTGGAGAGGCTGAAAATATTTAAACTGGACCTTCTGGGGGTAAGGGGGTTTGATGTTATTTCTCCATATATATACGGCAATAATATAAATTTTAGTGATAATCTGGTATGGGATGCAATAAAGAGGGCTTCGACCAGAGGTTGTTTTCAATTGGAGAGCCCTCTTGCCAGGGAGAACCTTCTGAAGGCAGCACCTTCAAACCTTGAGGAACTTGCTATCTCGATAGCAATAATAAGGCCCGGCCCTGCAAGGTCCGGGATGAAAAAAGCATATCTTGAAAATAAGGCCCCGTTCCATCCTCTCCTCGGGGAGATATTTTCCTACACCAGAGGGGCATTGATATATGAGGAACAGATATCGATCCTGATCCACCATGTGACAGGTTGGGGACTTGAGATGTCGGAAAAGGTGAGGCGAAGACTGAAAAAAAAGAGCGGGGATGAATTCAGGGATAAATTTTTTGCTTCAGGGAGAGGGAAAGGGTGGAGCGAGCCAGAGCTTGCCAGGTTCTGGAAAATAGTTTCGGACTTTTCACTTTATGCATTCAACAATGCACACAGTATATCCTATGCATATTCGGCCTATGCTTCTGCATGGATGAAGACAAAATTCCCTATCCGTTTCTTCTCCCGCCTGTTTAATTCCGGCGGCGGGTATTATCCCCTTCCGGTCTATATTGAAGAGGCGAAGAATTGCGGGCTGAAACTCCTCCCTCCGGATATTAATCTGAGTAATATCGGGTTCACTGAGGAGAACGGGTCGATCCGGACCGGCCTTATTTTCATTAAGGGGATCGGCAGGAAATTATCCTCTGTGATCCTTAAGGAGAGGGGGATAGGATACACCAGCCTTGAGGACTTCGTGAATAGAACAAAAGCGGGGGAGAGAGACCTTTCGGCCCTGATGGCGGTATCGGCTTTTAATTCGGTAGGCCACAACGGATTCTCGGAAAAAGAGTTGAAAAAGAACTGGAACAACTACCTAGGCTTCATTCCGGAATAATTATAAAGTGTTGATTTCGATCTCCGTTTGATCTTATCTTGAGTTTATATATGATGTGAACCAGTATGAACCGAAATGTGAACTCTTTCTTAATTGTTAAATAATTTAATTTAATATATACTGTTTTCTTATGAAATATCTTATGTATTATATGGATGGTTTTGTAAAGAAATTCCCCCTTGATAAGCCTGAGATAACGATTGGATGGAATAAAGATAATGACCTGTCTATAAATAATGAATTGATATCGGATTACCATTTGAAAATTGATGTAAGATCGGATTCAATCAAAATAATTGATCTTAATTCAACCAATGGGACATATTACTCCGGAGTTAAGATCAGGGAATCGGTCATCAGGCTGGGAGATCTGTTCTCAGCAGGAAGTGTTGAATTCTTACTGAAAGAAGGTGACCTTGATGAGTTCAGAACTTCAAAAAAACTTATTCCGATCTTTAATAAGATACGGGAAGAGAGTGAAACAAGTATAAGGAAAAGGAAAACAAAGTATATCAAAAATATATTTGAAGAGATCCTTAAACATATCCTGAAGACAGGGGTCAGAAAACATAGTGTTAGTGAGCTTCTTTTTGAAGTGTCAAATTATTTATCCAACATTTCTGATCTTGGCAGTATCTTTATTATTACCAAAACCAGAAAGGGGTATGATTTCCCTGTGACGATCAGGAGGAGAGAATCTGATGTTGATAAGATAGAGAAGTTTTTGGTCTCAACCTCAGAAATATTTGAATCAGAAACGATTCCCGGTAAAGATCAAAGAAGGAAGAATGACTTTTACTCATTCCCGTTTTTTCTGGTAAAGAAGAAAGCTGCATTGATCTACATTCAGGT
>JAOZUQ010000030.1 GCA_029938635.1 Candidatus Aminicenantota bacterium | reverse complement strand
CCACGTGCGTGTCCAGTGTCCCTTGGTCCGTGAAGCTCGCGGCCAGCGTGATGCTGTCGTTCTCATTGATCTCCAGATCACTCAGATTGCTGCCATTCTCAATATAGTCATATGCGGAATACCCGTATTCGTTTTTTCCGGTAATTTCTTTTGAGGTTGCTCTGGCCTTAATACCTCTGATCTCGATCATGGGAATAAAAAAAAGAGTCCCCTTTTCAAAATAGGAGTTTGAAAGGAAACCTTTGGAAACAGCTTTGTTTCTAAGCTGGTCAAGAACTATTCTTTTTGCATCCTTGAGCTGAATATTATCTTTAATCAATATTGCAGGCGGAATATCCTGTTTAACATAATATTTCACATTGCAAAACTTACATAAGGATAAAAACTGCCCCTCTGATACTCTGAGAGGCGCTCCGCATTCACTACAGGAGATTACTTTAACTTTCATTTTTATATAGTTTCCTGCTGATCTTTGATATTAAAAAACTAAAAAGAAGGTATATTGCAATTATATTTGTGGAAATTGCGAGAAAAATATTGTCAAAAATAAAATTTATCACAAATGCCACCAGGAAGATCAAAAGGAATTGAGGGAACAGAGAACCTGCTTCTTTAACTGAAACAAAGGGGATAGGATCTCCTGATATCTCTCCACTCATTCCATTAACAAGAAAATCGTACTCTTCCCCTCTATAATTTATTATAACTTTATAAAAAGGGAGATAACATAATATTTTCTTTTCATCCTCCCCGGGAATAATATCCGGCTCAATGATCTCTATCGATCCTGAGATCGAATCAAAATCAAATATCGCTTTCTCTTCAGATGGTTTTACAGCTCCATCCTCCCTGAATTGCGAACTCCCGCCTGATAAAACTTTGCTACCCTCAATATCCCAGAAAGGGATATAAACAGGATAATTGTTGATGATTTTGAATTCTTCAGAAAAACCGGTCTTTTCAAAATCCTTTTTTAAAAAAAGGGTTGTATCTTTAATATCTATAAGTGATTTATAAGTATAAACTGATACTATTCCGTCCAGGTCAATATATGAGAAATTATTACAATAGGAACACTTAACAAACTCATTCTCAGCTAATTCTAAGTTATTCTTTCCTCCGCATTTCGGACATTCAAATATCATTTTTTCTGAACTTTCTCACCACATCCATTACAGAATTTAGCATCAGCTGAAAGTGGAACTCCACACTTGGAACAAAATTTCCCCTTTTCAACTTTATTACCGCATTCAGAACAGAATTTGGATCCTACCGGGATAGAGGTTTTGCACTTCGTACACTCTATCATTGGGACAGGTTGCTGACCACCGGCCTGAACACCCTGGCCGCTATTCTGACCTGCCTGGCTCATCGATTTGTTTATCATCCCGGGCATCATCATTCCAAACCCGGCTCCAAGCCCCATTCCCATACCTGAAGAAGCTTCCCCACCGGCTTCTGCTGCTTTCTCCATTGCTTTGGCAGCTTTAAAATTCATAAATTTCCCCATATCTCCAACTGCTCCCATTCCGGCTCTCTCATCAATACTCTTCTGTACTTCTTCCGGTGGTGTGATCGAATTAATTATGAAATCAGATATTTCCAGCCCGTATTTTCCAAAATCATCACTAATCCTGGATTTCATTCCAACTCCGAGTTCATCAAAATACTGAGGAAGGTCAAATATGGTATTCAGATTCTCTCCCAGAAGGTCATTAAGCCTCCCCACAATTACATTCCTGAGGAAATCTTCAATATCATTAGCACTATATATCGCCTTTGTACCCACAACTTCCCCGATGAACAATTGCGGATTGGTAACTTTTATTGAATAGACACCGAATGCCCTCAGTCTGACATATCCGAGTTCGGAATCCTTGAAGCTGACCGGTTCTTTTGTCCCCCACTTCATATTAAGGAATGTTTGTAAATTAAGAAAATAAACCTGTGCCTGGAAAGGAGATTTGAACCCGAAAGGAAGTGACAACAATTTTGTCAGGAGGGGTATGTTCATCGTGGAAAGGACATGTCTTCCCGAAGTGAATGTATCGAGAGCCTTCCCATCCCTGAAAAAAACCGCTGCCTGATTTTCCTGAACTATAAGCTGTGCACCCATCTTAATATCAGCAGATCCCGACTCGGGGATCCGGTGTGATATCTCTTTTCCTGTATTGTCAAAGTATTGTAATATTTCAAGTTTCATCCTATCCTCCCTTATTCAACATTGAAGCCTTTAAGGATCTTATTCCTTTTTTCATAAGACTCTTCAATATTTTTAAGTGATTTCCTTATTTTTTCCAGTTTGTCCGAATCCGAAGTTATATCTTTAAAAACCAGAATATCTTCTTTGAACTTCAGTACTGACTCTACTATTTCAAGATCCTTTTCATAAATAACATCCAGTTCATCTTCCTTAACTTTTATAAGATCAAAAAACCCTGTATATCCTCTATCACTATATCTGATGTTATTGATGACTTTTTCAAAATATTTCTGTACATCACCATATTCGGTTAATTGTTTAAGGTCACTTCTCCTTGTAACATCTTTTATCATTCCCCTGAACTCTTCAAGCCCTTCATTAAGTTTAAGAACCATAAACTCACGTTGAAGTTTGTCAGAGTCTCTTCTTAATTCTCTCTCATAATATCCTTTAAATCCCGGAATTTTATGAAGCCCCTTCTCAATCCAATTCTTTTGTTTTTCTGCTCTCTTTTTTATATCCATGTTTACTCCGTTTAAATGTGAATTTGTTCCCTATTCAGTATATTTAAACAGAGAAAAAAAATCAAGAACACAGGTAGATCTGAAAGATAACAAAACCAGTCAGATCATATGTAAATCAGATAGCGTTAAACTATTTCTGGTATTGGGTAGTCCATGAGGCTATATTTGAGGCTGCTCTGTTCGGACTATCGGCTGTAACTTTATAAGTTCCCTTCTGTATCTCCTGATTTTTTGCATTTATATTAAAAGATTCGATCTTATACCATGTAATGGTTTCCACTTTTGTCTTGTAACCATATACTCCAAGATTAGAATAGAAATCCTGAGGCTTTGTTTTTGTTGAATTAATAAGCCTTCCTGCAGAGTCGTGGAATCCCGGTTTTAAACGGTATCTTTTATATTCTTTTAAATACCTCAGGAGCACTGTCCCTCTCCCCTTAACTGTGAATTCTGCTTTGAATTGAATTTTTTTTATATTTCCTCTTTTCAGGGTACACCATTTTGGAATCACCGATAGCTTTATCTTTGAGATTTTAGCAAATTTAACATATTTTTCAAACACATTATTCTTTTCATTTATCTCTCTATACTGACTCGTTGCATCAACCTTAACCTTCAATTTACCCTCTCCTGATAAAACTTTAAGATGAGTAAAATTACATACGATAAGATCACGCGCACCACTTTTATCAGTAAAAATCAATCTCTTTTTTACCGGCCTTTTAATACCATTATTAAACCAGATTCCGAAATATACATCACCTCTGAACGGTCTCGTTCCGTGAAACATCACTCTTACCCACACATTTCCTGTTCTGTTCACAACCCACATGTTAGTTATCTCAAAATCATCTTTTTCACCGGCATTCAGATTAATTTCAGTAACTATCAGCAAACAAAAAGCAATTGTTAGAATTACAAGTATTTTCTTCATTATTCTCCTTAAACTAAAGTATATAAAATAGATATAACAAATCTCAAAAATAATAAATATTCTAAAAATTAGTATAACCTGATGGGTACTCTATTCTCTAGCCGGTCCGCCGCTTTAACTCTTTTTTGATGGAGACTGTGCCCACTCGAAATCATCTCCGAGAAAAAGTTTCTTTGTCTTCTTCTCTTTCACGATCTCCGAAGGAGTACCATAGTTAAGGATCTTTCCCTTATGAATAATATAAACCTGATCGGTAATATCAAATGTATCCATAACATTATGATCGGTAATAATTATCCCGATCCCACGCTTTTTTAATTTCAGGACTATTTTCTGGATCTCAAGTATAGTTATCGGATCTATGCCTGTAAACGGTTCATCCAGAAACAGGAATTTCGGCTCCATTATCATTGCCCTTGCAATCTCAAGCCGCCTCTTCTCCCCGCCCGACAATTGAAAAGCAAAAGAGTTCTGCACATACATCAGGCCGAAATCTTCAAGAAGTTCAAGTGCCTTTTCCCTGGCATCTTTTGCCCCGACTTTCATTTCCAGGATTTGATAAAGATTCTTAAAAACAGTAGTTTTAAGAAATACAGAATTCTGCTGAGGAAGATAGATCAGCCCCAACTCTGCCCTTTTATAGGAGGGGACATCATTTATTTTTTTATCATCAAAGAATATTTCACCTGAATCCGGCTTAACAATTCCGGATAACATCAGGAATGTGGTGGTTTTCCCTGCCCCATTCCTTCCCAGCAGCCCAATTATCTGACCTGATTTGATATCCAGGTTTATCTCATCAACAACTGGAATACCGTTATATATCTTGGTTAGTCCCTTAGTTGAAAGGCTGTTCATTCAGTAATGTTCAAACCTCTGAAACATTCAGCATGAATTCAAGCATTTTTTTGGATCTGTTATCTTCAGGATTCAACTCCACGGATTTCCGGAACATTTCCACAGCTTTAGGAAATTTCCCTGTCCTGAAGTATGAGATTCCCAGATGATAAAGAACGGCCTCATCATCCGGACTAGCAGAGATGACTCTCTCAAAGTATGGAATAGCTTTCTCATACTCACCAACAGAACTGAAATTTATACCAATGTGGTAATTTGCAATAATAGACTCAGGATTGAGTTCTATAAGTCTCTCGAAAGAATCAATCGCTTTCTGCCTTTCTCCTTTATGATAATATGTGATTCCCAGCCAATAATAACCGATAATAAAATCAGGATTAAGTTCAAGACACTTTTCAAGACACTCAACAGCCTTACTGATCTTTCCACATCTGTAATAACTAATTCCCAGATAATAATAAGTATCAGCAAAATCATCTTTAAGCTCTAATGATTTGAGATAAGCTTCAATCGAAAGTTCGATCTGCCCTGTATAATAATAGAGGTCTCCCAGATTCTTGAATGCATGAGGGTCTTTATCATCAAGTTCAATATACTTAATGTTCGCTTCAATAGCATTCCGGGTTTTCCCCTTTCTTCTGCTCCGCATTGACTCTTTTTCCCAATAGTAAGGATTTTTTTTGTCATTCCCCGGACACCCGCAATTCGGACAGAATTTATACTCAGCTTTCATCTCATTGCTGCAGTTATTACATTTTATCATTCTATTCACCTTCCAGTTTAAGATTAAATTCTTCTCCCAACCCGTTCAGTATATCAAACACCTTATTCTGGATACTCAGTTTTACGCTGTTGTTCTCATCTGCAATATATTCCTTCTCACCGGCTACATATATCCGATCCTGCCCTTCAGCCTTGTTAGATCCTTTAAGCATTTCTATATATGCATCCATATTTTTCTTTATCTCATCTTTCCCCATGAATGCTTCCGGATTTATCACACCAATAAAATGTGCTACCTCAGGTGGTTCTCCCTTTTTCCCATAGACATCTTTACCGAAAGCTCCTGATGAAAATACACCGGAGAATATATCAACTATTGCTCCAAGTCCGTAGCCTTTATGGCCGCCTGTCAGTTCTGTTCCACCTCCGAGCGGAAGGAGTCCTCCTCCTTTACGATTCAACAGATTATCCAACACCTTCAGGGAATCTTTAGTTGGGATTCCTTTCTCATCCGTAGCCCAGGAGTCCGGCATCGGTTCCTCTTTCCTGGAGAAAACCTCAAGTTTTCCTCTGGGAACGGTTGATGTTGCCATATCAAGTAAAAAAGGTTTTTGTTTTTTAGCCGGGATTCCTATTGATATCGGATTCGTTCCAACTACTGCATCTTTGGCAAATGTGGGTACCACTAAGGGGGCCGAGTTAGTCAGTGATACACCTATCATATCTTCTTCAAGAGCCATAAGCGTATAATATCCGGCAATCCCGTAATGATTTGAATTTCTGATAGATGCAAAACACATCATACTTGTTTTTGCCTTCTCTATACACTTTTTCATTGTATTGTAGGCAATCGGCTGACCCATACCGCCACCACCGTCTACAACAAGTGAAACCGGGGTCTCTTTTATGGTTTTCACATCAGGCGATAATTTTATTATGCCACTCTTTATTCCATCCACATACCTTTTCAACCTGGCAACTCCATGTGATTCGATGCCCCTTTTGTCTGCAGACAAAAGTACAGATGCCGTTATCTTCGAATCTGTCTCATTCAGGCCAGCATTCTTAAGTACATTAACCGTAAAATCTTCCAACTCTTTTGTTTTTACATAAATTCTTTGTTTCATAATAACTCCTTTATTTTAAAGATTTGCTATTATTGCATCTCCGAATTCAGATGCTTTTACCGGTGTAACATTGTCAAGCTGTCTTGCAAGGTCATAAGTGACCTTCTTCTGCAGGATCGTTTTTTCGAGTGATTCCCTTATCAGGCCTGCGGCCTCATTCCACTTCATATGATCAAGCATCATCACGCCTGAAAGGAGAAGAGAACTCGGGTTTACTTTATCCTGGCCCGCATATTTAGGAGCAGTGCCATGGGTTGCCTCAAACAATGCAACATCATCCCTTACATTGGAACCGGGAGCCATCCCAAGGCCTCCAACCTGTGCAGCACCTGCGTCAGACAAATAATCACCATTCAAATTAGGCGTAGCCAGAACATCATACTCATCAGGCCTTAGCAAAAGCTGCTGGAACATCGAGTCGGCAATTCTGTCATTTATCAGTATTTTTCCCTCCGTAGAAGCTCCATCCCATGTTTCCTCTTCAGTCACGATCTTGTCCCTGAACTCATCTTTAGCAACCTCATATCCCCAGCTCTTAAAATATCCTTCGGTAAACTTCATGATATTTCCTTTGTGGACAAGAGTGACGCTCTTTCTGTTATTGTCAATTGCATATTGGATAGCCATCCGGACAAGCCTTTTTGTCCCAATCTCGGAAATAGGTTTAATTCCTATAGCGGAATTCTCTCTCGGATTCTTTCCAAACTCTTTTAAAAGTTCAATTATTTTATTTGATTCCTCTGATCCGGACTCAAATTCTATCCCTGCGTAAACATCTTCAGTATTTTCTCTGAAAAGTACTATATCCAGCTTTTCCGGATTTTTCATCGGAGATGGAACCCCTTTGATATAATTGACAGGCCTGATACATGCGTAAAGATCGAGTATCTGCCTTAAAGAAACATTTAAACTTCTGAAACCACCTCCGACAGGTGTTGTGAGCGGCCCCTTTATAGCAATCCTGTACTCTTCTATCTGCTCTGGTGTTTCATCCGGAAGATAAGACCCTGTTTTCTCATAAGCCTTTTCCCCCGCATAGATCTCTCTCCACTCAATTTTTCTTTTTCCATCATATGCCTTTTTTACTGCTGCATCAATAACTTTAATTACAGGTGGGGTTATATCCACACCGATACCGTCTCCCTCGATAAAATTAATTATCGGATTGTCAGGTATTACAAGTTTTCCATTTTCGTATGTTACTTTTTCTCCCAATTTACACTCCCTCTCTTTCTTCAATTTCTATATATTCCTGATGGTAAGGCCCGTTATAAATCGCACGAGGCCTGAAGAGTCTGTTAGACTCAAGGTATTCCAGTATATGAGCACCCCAACCGGCCGATCTGGATATTGCAAAAATAGGTGTAAATATATCTGTTGTTATTCCCAGATGATTAAGTACAATCCCTGAATAAAAATCGACATTCGGCAGTATCCCTTTATCTCCAACCTTGGCAATCATATATTCTTCAACTTTTTCACCGATCTCAAAAAAAAGGTCATCATGTTTTTGTTCACCAAGTTTCTTCGCATATTTCTTGAGGATCTTTGCTCTCGGGTCATATGCTCTGTAAACCCTGTGTCCGAATCCCATTATTTTCCTTCTCTCTTCCATGGCTTCATCCAGCCAGGGTTTAACATTGTCAAGAGATTTTATTTCTCCCAGCATTTTAAGAACCCTTTCGTTAGCCCCGCCATGAAGGGGCCCCTTCAATGTTCCGATCCCTGCAGTAAGGGAAGAGTATACATCTGATAATGTTGATATTGTGACCATTGCAGAGAACGTTGATGCATTCATCCCATGATCCGCGTGCAGGATGAACATTATGTCCATGATCTTTGCACTCAGTTCATCAGGTTTTTCACCATTAAGCATATATAGAAAATTCTCAGCATGATTAAGAGAATTGTCCGGAGGAATTGGATCCAGTCCTTTTCTGATCCTGTCATAAGCAGCAACGATAGTGGGAAGTTTTGCCACAACCCTTAAAACCTTCTGCAATTTTATCTCTTTTGAGAAATCAAATTTATCAGGACAATAGATCCCCATAAGAGAAACAACCGACCTTACCACATCCATAGGATGCGCATCTGTGGGAAAAGATTTTAATGAAGGCATCACTCGTTCACAAGTCCTGTACTCCTTTAACTGGTTCGAAAGTTCCTCCAGCTGAAGGCGTGTCGGAAGCTCCCCGTGAAGCAGCAAATATACTGTCTCCTCGTAATTTGAATGCTTTGCAAGAGTCTCAATAGAGAATCCCCTGTAAACAAGAATCCCCTGATCACCATCGATAAATGAAATCCCGCTGATAGCAGCTATAACACCCTCCAAACCTTTTGCATATTTAATTTCATTAGAATCTGTTGAAATGCTCATTTTTCCTCCTTTTTATAATAAATAAATTTAGTATCTTAATTAATTTAATAATATGTACAAGACAAAAAAAAGTCAATTTAATTGAAATCCAAATTAATTCTTATTCAAAGACGAAAAAGTCCTGTTCAACACAGGGTTTTCGGGATTAATCAGGAAATTTTCTTGCCAATACTTCGATAATGAACTATAATCGGGATGGTATCAAAAGGGCCGGGTTAAAATAAATTGAAAAAAGAAATATTATTGGAAGAGATCAGGAGATTTTTAAACAATTCTGACCAGAATAACAATTTAGCTGCTGATAGTACAAGCATAGGCCCTTATCCCGATATCCTCCCGGTAATCCTTCATAAGCTGAAGAACAAACTAACTCCTATTCTCGGTTACGCACAAATTCTTCAGATGAAAAATCTTGACGATGTTCTGATTGAAAAGATTAACAGGATCGAGAGGAATGCACTCGAACTGACAGACCTTTTTGATAACCTGAAGGACTCCCTGGTCATTAGTAAACCTGTTATGAAGCTTCACAACATAAATGCTTTGATAATCTCGGAAAAAAAATTATTTGAAAAATTAAGGGAAAATAATATCAGGATAGAACTGAAACTTGATAAGTCCATACCACTTATAAATTCAGATAAAAGACAGATATCTCTTCTGCTTCAAAGTGTGGTCCATAATGCAATTACAGCCATTGTATTAAAAGACATAAAGAATGGAGAGATCGAGATCACTACCGGGCAGGCAGAAGATGGTATATACATAAAAATAAGGGATAACGGTGGCGGTATCGAAGAATCAGATATAGCCCATATCTGGACCCCTTTTTTTTCCAGATTCCCGGGAAAGGGAGGAATCGGACTTCTTACAACTGAAATAGTTATTTCTGATCATAAAGGGAAATATTCGGTCGAATCAGAACCCGGAAGTTATACCGAATTCACCTTTAATTTCCCGGCAGGGGGGGGAAACAGGGAAGAGAAAAAACAAATACTGATGGATGTTAGTGCAAGACTGATCGGTTTTAACAGTGATGAGATCGAAATCTTAAATTCAATTAAAGGGGAGTATAAAAATCTTTCCATCAGCGAAACAGGAATTGAAAACATCACTGAAGGGAAAATTCCGGAAGGTGACAATTTCATAGTTTTTGTAAATTCTAAAATCGTCGATTCAATGGAAAACCACAATGTTCTCATATCACTCCCCGATATTTTCACTAACTCAGAAATAGTCATGTTCCATTCCGGGGGTATACCCTACCACCTTCTGGATGTTTTTAACAGAGGTAATGTAAGATTCATTCCGGACAGAACTAAAATTTTAACAATAATAAATATTCTGGCGAAAGCCATGAACAAGGAGAAATAATGGCAAGTGAGTACGTATATTTTTTTTCAAAAGAAAACACAGACGGTAAGAAAGAACTGAAAAACATTCTGGGTGGAAAAGGCGCAAACCTGGCAGAAATGTCAAGTCTGGGACTCCCGATCCCCCCCGGTTTCACAATCACAACTGAAGTATGTGATATATTTTACAAAAACAACAAATCATATCCTGATAACATCAAAAAAGAGGTCCTTGAGAATCTGGAAAAACTTGAAAAGCTCATGGGGAAGAAACTTGGTGACGACAAAGATCCCCTGCTGGTTTCAGTAAGATCCGGCGCCGCTGTTTCAATGCCCGGAATGATGGATACAGTTCTGAACCTGGGCCTGAATGACAAATCTGTAGAAGGGCTGGCTCAACTTTCAGATAGCAGAAGGTTTGCTTTTGATTCTTACAGGAGATTCATCCAGATGTTCGGTAATGTTGTGATCGGTATTGATCATGGAAAATTTGAGATGATCCTCGACAAAGAGAAAGAATCGAAGGGTATCAGTTCTGATCTGGACCTGAAGACAGAGGATCTTAAGCAAATCGTTATTAAATATAAAGAACTGGTAAGGAAAGAGACAGGGCAGGATTTTCCACAGGACCCGATCGAACAATTATGGGGCTCAATAAATGCTGTTTTCGGTTCATGGCATAATCCGCGAGCAAACAAATACAGAGAGCTTAACGATATCGTCGGGCTCATCGGGACTGCAGTAAATATCCAGTCCATGGTGTTTGGAAATCTTGGTGAAACCTCCGGAACCGGTGTTGCATTCTCAAGAAATCCTTCAAACGGTGAGAATGAATATTATGGTGAATACCTCATGAACGCCCAGGGTGAAGATGTTGTAGCCGGGATAAGAACCCCTTTCCCCGTTTCTGAACTGGAGAAAGATAACCCGGGCATTTATAAACAATTGATAGATTTCAAAGATATTCTTGAAGACCACTATAAAGATATGCAGGATATGGAATTTACGATCCAGAATGGAGAACTTTACCTGCTCCAGACAAGGAACGGGAAGAGAACAGGGCTCGCAGCAATAAAGATCGCTGTGGATATGGTCGAGGAAGGCCATTTAACGAAAAAGGAAGCTATAATGAGGGTCAGCCCCAACCAATTGGATCAACTCCTTCACCCCAGTATCGATCCGGCAGAGAATTATACATCTATTGCTAAAGGTTTGCCTGCATCGCCCGGAGCTGCAATAGGAAAGATCGTTTTTACCGCAGCTAAAGCGGAAGAGATGTCTAAAAAAGGTGAGAAAGTTATTCTCGTCAGGAAAGAAACTTCACCGGAAGATATCGGAGGAATGGATGCCGCAGAAGGGATACTCACATCAACAGGCGGAATGACATCCCATGCAGCGGTAGTTGCCAGAGGAATGGGAAAATGTTGTGTTGCAGGATGCGGCGAACTTGTTATAAAAGGTGATAATACATGTGAGATATCAGGAAAATCTTTCAGTGAATTCGATATGATCACGCTTAATGGTACAACCGGAGAAGTTATAGAAGGTGAATTAAAACTAACCACACAGGAAATATCCGGAGATTTTGAAAAATTCATGGAATGGGTCGATGAAGAGAGACCGATTAACGTCAGGACGAATGCAGACACTCCGAAAGACAGTGAGATCGCCATAAAGTTCGGAGCAGAAGGGATCGGACTTACAAGGACCGAGCATATGTTCTTTGAAGGTGACAGGATCAATTCCGTAAGAGAGATGATCCTTGCCGATGACAAAGCGGGGAGGGTGAAAGCCCTTAAGAAGCTCCTTCCGATGCAGATGGAGGATTTTACGGGAATTTTCAAAGTAATGAACGGATTTCCTGTAACAATAAGACTGCTCGATCCGCCTCTTCATGAATTTCTTCCTCAGTCAGACAAAGATCTTAAAGAACTCGCTGAAATTATCAAAGTTGATTTTAAAAAACTGAAAGAGAAAACCGAATCTCTTCATGAGTTCAACCCGATGCTGGGGCATAGAGGATGCAGACTGGCGATCACATATCCTGAGATAGCAGAAATGCAGGCGGAAGCAATCATCAGATCTGCGCTGAATGTGAAAAAGGATGGGATAAAAGTCCTGCCCGAAATCATGATCCCTTTAACCGGTACCGAAAAAGAATTTGTCTTCCTGAAAGAAGTGATCCTCAAAAAATCTGAAGAGATCTTTGCTGAGACAGGAGAAAGCATTGAGTTTAAAATTGGTACAATGATAGAGATACCGAGAGCATGTCTTGTTGCTGATAAAATTGCTGAACAGGCTGATTTCTTCTCTTTCGGCACTAACGATCTTACTCAAATGGCGTTCGGATATTCAAGGGATGATGCCGGTGTTTTTCTACCTGAATATGTAGAAGCAGGAATACTTCCCAAAGATCCATTCCAGGTATTGGATCAGGAAGGTGTCGGGCAATTAATGAAAATAGGTATAGACAAGGGAAGATCTGTAAAACCGGAACTTAAAATAGGAATATGTGGAGAACATGGCGGAGAACCCAGTTCTGTTGAATTTTGTTTTAATGCAGGGATGAACTATGTTTCCTGCTCCCCTTTCAGAGTTCCCATAGCAAGACTCGCTCTTGCTCAGGCTAAAATAAGAAAAGATAGGAGCTGATTGAAAAAATAGATTTGTTATGAAGTTTAGCGAAATTTTTCATGGCAAAGCAACTGAGTAAAAAAACCGGAAACGTAGCCCCGGTGCTACATTGAGGATTTTTTTGTGAAGATGTGAAGCCAGGGAGAATTGCAGCAAACTGCAATAGAATGTATTTTTTTAATTGGCTCATAGTTAACAACATTTTTTCTAAGTGATATAATCCTCTTCGGAGGATTATATCACTATGAATGCTTTAGAGATCAAAGATCTTTCAAAATCTTTCAGATCAAATTTTCTCTACAAAAAAACCACAATTCTGAAGAATGTAAATATTAATGTAAAAAAAGGGACAATTTACGGCTTTCTCGGTCTGAATGGTGCAGGAAAGACAACCACTATAAAATGTATTCTGGGGCTAATCAAACCTGATCATGGAACGATCAGACTTTTTGGAGAAGAGGCAGAAAAAGTATCAAGCCGGGCTTCGATCGGATTCCTATCCGAATCCCCCTACTACTATGATTACCTGAATGCAAAAGAAACTCTTGCCCTGAGTGGGAAACTATCGTCACTCAGTAACAAAAAAATAAATGAGAGATCTGCAAAGATCATAAGCCTTGTAGGGCTCGAAGGGAAAGAAAATCTCCTCCTGAAAAAGTATTCCAAAGGGATGCTTCAACGGATCGGTCTTGGCCAGGCCCTGATCAATGATCCGGATTTCATCATTCTGGACGAACCCTTTTCCGGACTCGATCCGATAGGAAGAAAAGAATTGAGGGACATAATACTCTCTCTCAAAGCCGAAGGGAAAACTGTTTTCTTCTCCTCACATATACTTCAGGATATGGAACTTATTGTCGATGATATAGGCATCCTGAGAAACGGAAAGATCACAAAAGAGGGAAAATTGAAAGATATGGTAAAAAAATCAATCAAAAATCCGGTGAGCTATTCTCTTGAGGACCTGTTTCTTAAGGAGATAACAAAATGAAGATCAAAGCCATTGCTCTTAACACTTTTAAAGAGGCTGTAAGAAATAAGATCTTCTACCTTCTCATATTCTTCGGTATATTTTTTTCATTCTCTTCTAAACTGATAAGCATACTCACGATCGGAGACACTCTTAAGATCCTCAAAGATATCGGACTTGCTTCTATTAATTTTTTCTCTGTCATAATAGCTGTTTTTACAGGGATCAATCTCGTTTACAAAGAGATAGAAAAAAAAACCGTATACTTCATATTGAGCAAACCGGTAGAGCGGAGAGATTTTATTCTTGGGAAATTTCTGGGATTAGCCTTAACAATTCTTGTTGCTCTAACAATAATGATATCTTTTTTCAGTATATTCATCCTGCTGTTTTCAGGAACTTTCGACCCCTATATTCTGCTCTATTTTATTTTTCTCTTTACTGAGCTTTTAATAGTTATCTCTATATCAATACTGTTTTCATCATTTTCCACTCCGATCCTCTCCTCCATTTTTACAATCATACTCTATCTGATCGGGCATGTTATATGGACATTTAACGAGTTTAAATACAAATTCATAAATCCAATTGAAAAAATTTTTGCATACTCTATCTATTATCTCTTTCCGAATCTGGAGAAGTTCAATATAAAAGGCGCTATTGTGATGAACGATCCGATCAATATAAAGATCATTTTCAGTACTCTTGCATATGGGATTTTTTATGTTTCGGCCATTCTTCTCATCTCTATTCATATTTTTAAACATCGCGAATTCTAATGAGAAAAAAAAAATATCTTCTGTTTTCACTGATCTTTTTTCTTCTGATCAGTTTTTCGCAATATATTTATGATTTAAATAAAGACTATTTCAAAAAAAAGAACACATTCCTGGCTCTCCCTTCAGGCAAAACAATGAGAATTTTTTCCTTCGGCAACAGTGAACTTATAGCTGATTTTCTATATATATGGTCAATTCAATTCTTTTCTAACTACAACCTTCTGAACTCAAAAGATTTTATAGAAGATATTTACAATCTGATTACAGACATATCTCCCCGGTATAAGGACCCCTATCTGCTGGGGTCAACAATAATGGCGATAGAAATGAACGATATCAAAATGGCAGTCAGGCTACTTCAGAAGGGATCAAAGAATATGGATGATGAATGGATATTTGATTTTGAGTCAGGTTATTACACCTCCAAATACCTGAAGAACTATAAACTTGCTGAGAAATATTATAAAAAATCATCTAAAAAGAAGGGAGCGCCTGAATTTATCTCCAGAATGCTTTATCACTCTATCTATATGCAGGGAAAACTTGAAGAATCCCTGATGCTATACCAGAGCGTCCTGAAAAATGCAAAAACTGAAATAGAAAGGCGTTCTGCGAACCTCCACCTTTACCAGATCAAATTTGAAATTGATAAAAAAAAAATAAAATCAGCAATGGATATTTTTTTTAACAGGTACGGGTTCTATCCTGACAATATAAATGAACTTGTGACATACAGGATAATTGGAGAGATCCCGAAAGATTTCAAAGGACATCACTACAAATATGATAAAAAAAAAGGTACAATCGATCCAAAAGAGGGGTATATGTGGAAGAAGCAATAATAATCTTATTCGGACTGATCTTTGGAAGTTTTCTTAACGTTGTTATTTATCGCCTGCCGTTGGAACAAAGCATAGTTAAGCCGAGGTCATTCTGTCCTGAATGCGGAAAGACCGTCAGAGCATATGACAATATTCCCGTTCTCAGTTATCTGTTCCTCCTCGGGAAATGCAGAGACTGCAGAGCTCCGATCCCTGCCCGTTACCCACTGATCGAGATCTTTACTTCTTTTACTTTCTGGTATTCATACCATATGGCAGAACACGGCCTTATCCACCTGATATTCACCATTATCTTTCTCCTTATACTGACAGCCCTCTGTCTTATAGACATGAAACATATGATTTTACCGGATGAACTTACTATAGGCGGATCCGTCATATTTTTGATATATTCATTTTTTAATCCGGAGGTTAGAACATTAGAGGCTATAATTACAGCAGCGGGTGTTACCCTGTTGTTTACCGGAATGTACGTATTTTATATAAAAGTTAGAAAGATCGAGGGATTGGGGCAGGGAGATATAAAAATGGTGTTCCTGCTTGGTATTTTTCTTGGAGCAAACAAGCTGATTGTTACCATTCTGCTGGCTTCACTCTCCGGACTGGCTGTCGGAATAATTATAATCATAATCAAGAAAAAAGATTTAAAATATGCACTCCCATTCGGAACTTTTCTGAGTATTGGAGGATATATAGCATATTTTTTTGGAGACACCGTTTTAAAAGTGATCTCTTCATTATATATGTAAACCGGGGTATAAGAGGTTAGAATGAGAAAAACCACAATAATTCTATTGTTGATAATTCAGATAGTACTCCTTTTCTTCTTCGAGAATATACACTCATTTATGGATGTTCTCCAGAGCAAAGAGTCAAAGATAACAAAAGAAAATATTTTAATAGAAGCACGATACTCAATCCTTAAGAATGGTTCAGATATTAGAGCTATTAAGCAGGAAGACAGATTTGAATTTGTATCAATTACCAGATCTTTCAGGAGAGAACCAATCGAAGAACAGATCGATAATGAGAGATACTATATTTTCGATATAAAAAGTGAATCCGGTAAGGTATTGAGATTCAGAGAAAAACTGGACAGCCCCTTCTCTGACACTATAAAAAAAGTGAAAGGTATTATATCCGCATTTATAATTCTCCTGGGAATATTTGTCCTGATAACCGGGATCTACCTGATAGTCCTTTTTAAAAGGGGGAAAAAAGAAGAAGAGCCTTCGGGCCTCCCATTGCTTCAGGACTATCTTACAAAACTAAAGGAGAGTGAAACAGAACTTAAGGGAATTGTTAATGAACAGAAGGTCAATGTTAAGAAATCGGAAGAGATCAGCAGGAAGGTTATAAACAGAATAAGTGCAGCAATTATTCTTTTGAATGAAAATGGGAGGATCGAACTTTTCAATCCCTTTGCTGAAAAAATTTTTTCCAGGAGCTCTTCATTTTCAATCAACAACACTCCGGATGAAGTTTTTAATAATTTCCCTGAGATAACAAACTTCATTGAAAAAAAACCGGATTCTCCAATATCTGAAAATGTAATATCGGGAAATTCTATTTTTCTTGTTGAAATCCTCCCTATCAGTCCGGTAGGCAACCTTGTTATTATCCGCGATATAACCGAAGAGAGAAAAAGGGAAGAATTGTTAAACAGCAGAAAAAACTTCATGATGCTGGGGGAAATGGCAACTTTTCTCACTCATGAGATAAGAAATTCTTTAGGAGTTATTTTCGGATATTCAAAAACTTTTAAAGGTGAACCGGAGAAGACAGGAAAGATCAATTCCGAGATAATATTTCTTACTGAAATGATGGAAAACTTTCTTAACTTTTCTAAACCTCTCAGCATGACCAGAATTGAAGAGGTTAATACTGCTGAGCTCATCTCTTCAATTTGCAGTGAGAACGGGATCAGTGCACAGATCAGTGGAGATTCTTCAGGTTCTATCAAAAGTGATCCCAATCTTATCCGTTCAGTATTTACCAACCTTGTTCTGAATGCAAAAGAGGCAGGAGCAAGCCTTATTAAAGCAGACTTTACCAATAGTGATAACAAGCTGATAAAGCTGGAGATACAGGATAACGGGAAAGGTATACAGGGTACAGACCTGGATAAAATCTGGTACCCTTTCTATACATCCAAACCAAAAGGGACCGGAATGGGCCTTGCCATAGTTAAAAAGATCGTAAATTTCCTGAATGGGGAAATAAATATCATCAAATCTGATAATAAAGGTACAATATTCCAGTTAACATTTTATTCCTCAACAGAACTGATTTGACTACAATGTATGTTCACCTGTAACTCTCGCAATAACCCTATATACAAGCATAATTTCGCAAGGATGAACGCCAAAAAAAGGCAAGGTATATAGGCTATCTGGAAAACCTGCATGTTTGAAATAGCCTATATTCCTGAAGAATTAACGCCAGCCACTTGACTTTTTTTTTTTGGTATGATAACCATATTACAGGTGGTGATAATGAATAAGAAGGAAGTTTCTGAAATAATTTACAAAAAGCTTGACGTAAAAAGATTTGAAGCATACCACTTTATCGATCTCCTTATCGAAGTAATAGTTGAAAGCCTGAGCAAGGGAAAAAAGGTAGTTATTTCTAATTTCGGCACTTTTAAGATCATCCAGAGAGAAAAAAAGAGGGTTATTAATCCCAACAATAAAAAAGCAATGATCATCCCTGCAAAAAAAATAGTCAAGTTCATACCATCAAAGAACTTAAAAAGAATAATTAAATAAAATTTTCTGTTAAGAACAGAGGAGTAATCACAGATACAGGGTCATCTGAACGCCTGTTTTTTTAGTAATATTTAACAGCTCCCGATTGTATTATTGATTTAAAAATGGGCGAAGATTTGAAATATAAACAGCAAAGTATCTCCTTTCGTGTTTTGTCTAATGAAAATCCGAAAGCGATGTACAAATTCATTCGGAAAAAAGGGAATAGATCTCGTTTTTTCTCACTCTCATTTTCAGAGTTGATCCAATTTGGTTTCACAAAAAAAGACCTGAAAATGTTCAGGGAAGAATACAATAGGGCTGCCGACAGAGAAAGACAAATGGCGGAGAAGAACGGAATAGAGATAATTTTTAGTGACAATGAATATTTTCCTCCTCTTCTTAAAGAGATATTTGACCCTCCGGATTTCATTTATGTGAAGGGAGACAGAGAAGTATTGAAGAACAGAATGCTTGCCATTGTAGGATCGAGAAAAGGTTCGGATTACGGCAGGAAAACTCTTGTAAATATTATTCCGGATATATCAGGGACGAATATCACAATTATTTCAGGAATGGCATATGGTATAGATTCGATGTCGCATCGGGAAGCGATAGGGTGCGGAGGTAAAACTATTGGAGTTAACGCAGGCGGGCTTTTGCATATTTACCCATCCGGGAATTCATCCCTTATCAGAAAAATTCTTGCAAATGGATGTGTCGTCTCTGAATTTCCTCTTGAAATGGAGCCGAGGCCACACCTCTTCCCGATCCGGAACAGAATAATTGCTGGAATGTCGCAGGCCATTCTTGTGGTGGAGGCTGAAATGAGAAGTGGATCTTTGATAACTGCAAGGCTGGGACTTGAGCAGGACAGAGACATCTTTTCAATTCCCGGAAAAATTGATTCCCCTCTCTGCAAAGGGACAAACTATCTAATTCAGCAGGGAGCAAAACTTATCACATCTTCACAGGATATACTGATAGAATATGGTATTGAAATAAGGAAAGAAAAAAAAATAATTCCTGCGAATCTATCACCTGTTGAAAAGAAAATACTTGACTTGATGAGTGAAAATGGGGTAAATAGTATAAACTATTTTGTAGAGAGCACTGAAAATTCAGTGTCTCAGACTATTTCGGTCCTGATGGGGTTGGTTTTAAAGAATCTGATAACCGAAGAAGATGGAGGTTTTAAAAGGATAACATGAAAAACAAAATACTGATCATTGTTGAATCGCCGGCAAAATCCAACACTATTTCCAAATATCTTGATTCAGGTTATATCGTAAGTTCATCCATGGGGCATATCAGAGACCTCAATCCGAAGATCCTCAGTATCGATGTGGAGAATAACTTTAAACCCTACTATGAAGAATTAAAGGATAAAAAAGCAATTATTAACGACCTGAAAAAATTATCACGGAAAAGTGATAAGATCTACCTTGCTCCCGACCCGGACAGAGAAGGGGAAGCAATAGCTTTCCATTTGGAGGAGATACTCAAATCAACTAATAAGAATATCTTCCGGATATTTTTTAATGAGATCACCAGAAGCGCCGTCAATAAAGCTGTAGAGAACCCTGTGGCAATTGATATGGACAAGGTAAACTCCCAGCAGATGAGAAGGTTATTAGACAGGCTCGCCGGATATAAGATAAGTCCCGTCCTTCAGAGAAAGATCGGTGGCAGATTGTCAGCCGGACGTGTACAATCAATCGCACTAAAACTAATTGTGGAAAGAGAGAAAGAGATAGCAAAATTTATCCCTGAGGAATTCTGGACTGTAACCGCTCTGTTCGAAGGATCGAAATCTCCACAATTTCAGTCTAAACTGGAAAAACTTAAATCAAAGAAATTTGTTATAAAGAATGAATCAGAGAAAGACAAAGTGCTTGGGGATCTTGATAAAAGCAACTATATTCTGTCCAAGGTCAGGAAGAGGGTAAAGAAAAGGAGACCGTCACCTCCATTCATCACCTCCAGCCTTCAGCAGGAAGCATATCGAAAATATGGTTTCCCGGTTAAAATGACAATGAAGGTCGCACAGGAATTATATGAAGGAGTTAAGATCAAGGGTGGCGAACCTACCGGGCTGATCACATATATGAGAACCGATTCTTTCAGGATATCTGCAGATGCTTCAAAAGCAGCTGGTAATTTTATCAGGAAAACATTCGGCAAAGAATATCTGCCTGAAAAACTAAATGTTTACGGAACAAAAAAAAAGATACAGGATGCACATGAAGCTATAAGACCGACAACCCCGCTTTATCCTCCTGATGAGATAAATTCGTTCCTCAGTGAACGTCAGCTCAAGGTATACAAAATTATATGGGACAGGTTCATTGCTTCCCAGATGAAAGATGCAGAAATAAGGGAAACGAAGTTCGAAGTCACTAATGGAGACTATACATTCCTGTCTAAAGGTGAGGTTATTAAATTCAAAGGATTCATGGAGCTTACCGATCCGAACGACAAAATAATCATATTGCCTGATCTTGATGAAGGGGAAAAACTGAAACTGCAAAAGCTGGATAACAAACAAAACTTCACAAAACCACCGGCCAGATATACCGAAGCATCCCTCGTGAAAATTCTTGAAGACAAGGGAATAGGGCGCCCATCAACCTATGCTTCAATAATTGACACTCTTGGAAAGAGAGATTATGTCTATAGGGAAGAGAAGAAATTTATTCCTTCATTCCTCGGTAATAAGGTTGCTGATTACCTTGAAAATAATTTTAAGGATCTCATGAATTATAATTTTACTGCCGAACTTGAAGAGAAACTTGACAAAGTTTCCGAAGGAAAACTTGACTGGGTTGAGAGTATAAGTGATTACTATTCAAAACTTGAGAAAGATCTTGGGAAAGTGAACAAAGAGGAAAAAGAGACATTATATACAGGGAAAAATTGTCCGGATTGCGGAGGCAAACTTGTCAGAAAATATTCTGTAAGGACAAGAGGATGGTTTATCGGATGCTCCGAATATCCTAAATGCAAATATACGGAAAGGATCGTAAATGGAGATCCATCTATAAATAAAGATGAGATCCTTGAAAGGACCTGCCCGAAAGATAATTGCGGGAAGCCGCTTGTCAAAAGATATTCCCCCAAAACAAAAAGTTATTTTATCGGATGTACAGGATACCCTGATTGTGATTTTATTGAATCAGTTAAGGAAGATCTCGGGAATTGCCCCCAATGCAAAAAGCCACTGGTCAGAAAATTCCAGAAAAAATCCAGAAGGACATTTATAGCATGTTCCGGATATCCCGAATGCAAATATATACATAAAATCAAGGCTTCCACTTAGAACATAAAATGAAAAAAATTACTATCATCGGTGGTGGGCTTGCCGGGATAGAAGCTGCCTGGCAGGCCTCGAAATCCGGTGCGAAGGTTGATCTTTACGACCTCAAACCTGAAGGCCGGACCATAGGTCACGAATCTCCATTTCTTGGAGAAATGATTTGCTCAAATTCATTCGGTTCCTCTTCTTTATCAACAGCAGCAGGACTTCTTCAGGAAGAATTAAAACTCCTTGATTCCTTTTATCTTAAAAACAGTCAAAAATTCAGGGTCCCGGCCGGAAATAGTTTTTCTGTTGACAGGATCAGGCTTGCCGAACATCTTACGGAAGAGTTAAAAAAAATTCCCGGAATAAATCTAATATGCAAAGAAGTTGATGATATACCCGAATCTGAAGGGCCGGTTTTAATTGCAACCGGCCCCCTGACATCTACAAAAATGGCAGAAAAGATCTCTGATCATACCGGAAGAAGGAATCTTTTTTTTTATGATTCCACAAGCCCGATAGTTAATCTGGATAGTTTAGATACTGAAAAGCTCTTCTGGGCATCCAGATATGAAAAAGGCGAAGCTGACTTCCTGAATATCCCGTTGAATAAAGAACAATATCACGAACTTGTGGATGACCTGCTAAATGGTGAGAAGGTCGAATTAAATGATTTCGAGGATAAAAAATTTTTTGAAGCTTGTCTTCCTGTCGAGGAAATAGCCTCGAGAGGAAAAGAATCCCTGGCATTCGGGCCGCTGAAACCGGTGGGACTTAAGTCAGAACCGGAAGGAAAGGACCATTATGCTGTTGTTCAATTAAGGCAGGATGATGCAGGCAAAAAGCTTTTTCAGCTGGTAGGGTTTCAGACAAGGCTCAAATGGGGAGAGCAGAAAAGGATATTCAGAAAACTTCCGGGGCTGGAAAAGGCAGAATTTGAAAGATTCGGCAGAATGCACCGGAATTCATATATAAACGCTCCGGTCATAATATCCGGAATATATCAATCAAAAAAAGATCCCGGCATCTATTTTGCCGGGCAAATATCAGGGGTTGAAGGCTATCTGGAATCAATCTGCTCCGGATTGCTATGCGGACTCAGTGCCGGAAAACAGATAAGAGGGGATTCTCTCTCCGAGCCTCCGGACAGCACTGCATCCGGCTCACTCCTGAAATATATAAAAGGGGCCGGCTGGGCTGACTTCAAACCTTCAAAATTCTCTTTCGGACTGCTTTCCGAGATGAAGATCAAAGGAAAGAGCAAGAGGGAAAAAAAAGTGATAAGAGCGGAAAACGCCATAAATAAATTAAAGGAATGGATAAAAAAAGAAGGGATCTGATCGATTACCTTGAATATCTTTCAGATATAAAAAAGTTTTCCCCAAATACCATAAAAGCCTATCGCCAGGATATTGATCAGTTCATGATTTTTTTCAATTACGAATATCATGACCTGCCAAGGGATAAGATAAGGGATTTTTTGTCAAATCTCTATCTCTCTACTACTAACAGGTCAACTGTTTCAAGAAAGATCTATGCGATCAGATCCTTCTTTCAATATCTGATCCGGCAGGGCAAATCAGAAAAAAATCCAATGGATCTTATTTCTATTCCCAAAGCCGATAAAAAACTTCCTGAAATTCTGACTGAGGATGAAATGATAAAATTTCTCGATGAACTTCCCATGGGATCACTCTCTGAAATCCGAAACAAGGCATTAATTGAACTTTTCTATGCTTCAGGGCTCAGATTGTCAGAGCTGACAAACCTGAAAAAAGAAAATATTAACTTTAAAGAAAGACTTCTAAGAGTACTCGGCAAAGGTAACAAGGAGAGGATAGTCCCGTTTAACAGGAAAGCCGGAGAGGTGTTGAAAGAATATATTGCCCTCTCCAATGCAGAATTTAAAAAAAGCAGCGAATATATATTTCTGAATTACAGGGGAAAGAAGATCTCGGAAAGAGGAGTTGAGAAAATAGTAAAAGAAGTTTTTAAGAGAATCAGTGATTCGGGGAAGAATGTTTATCCCCACTTGTTCCGCCACTCTTTTGCCACCCATCTCCTGCAGAGAGGAGTTGATCTGAGAATGATCCAGGAACTTCTGGGGCACTCGAACCTTTCCACAACTGAAAAATATACAACCCTGAACTATTCAGACCTTCTGAAAAGTTACAATAGATTCCACCCGCGATCGGGAAACGACTCCGACTAAGTAAATTTGCAGAGCTTTTGATCCCCCCGGCTTCGCCACCCCTCTTGCCAAGGGGGACAGTGCTTGACATTTTGACATTTCTTGAATAAATAATTTACTGGACCTTGAGTATATGATTATCCCCCCAGCCTGCTTTGCTATTCTGCTTTGCAGAATTCAACTACGCAGCCCACCCCCTTAACAAGGGAGGCAATCTTACGAATACAGATTTCCCCCTTCTTTAAGGGGCAAGGTGAATTCGCCTTTTCGAAGAGAGGTCAGGTGAAGGTAAATTTCAAGGTTCCTTTACGTCAAGCTGTATATTAATTATAATAGAATAGAAAATGAAAAGATTTATATTGCTGATCCTCATCCTGTCCCTCTCCGTATTCCCTTCAAGAGAATCAAAACTTAAAAAACTTAATGCAGAGATAAAGAGCATTACAAAAAAGATCAGCATGCTCAACAGGGAGAGCGGGTCAATGTTGAATGAACTATACAAGATTGAGCTGAACTATAAAAAAGCTGACAGTGAAAATAAAAGGATTAGCCACCTCTTGTCTGTTACTAACTCCAACATAAGGAAAAAAAAGGCAGAAAAAAAGAAACTTGAGAAGGATATAGAAAGGTCAAAAAAAGGGATTAAAAAAGCTGTCAGGATACTAAACAAGATCGGGAAGGCCGGTAATTTTAAGATATTCAGCAACATAAAAAATGTTAACCAATTATTCAGGAACTATTACCTCTTCATCTCATTGATCAATAAAAAAATAGATGAGATAGGAAAAATAAAAGTATACCTGATCAAATTGCGCACGATCCGAGATGAACTTGAAAAAGAAAAATTGAGGCTTGGTGTGCTTAAAAAAAATCAACGGAATAAAATAAATGAGATCCTTTCTGCAAAGAATGCAAAAAAAGTTTTTATTGATCAGATCAACTCTGACAGGAAAAAACATCTGGCCATGCTTGATGAGCTTAATGCAGAAGCAAAAAGGCTGACAAATCTTTTAAAGGAAAAGGTTAATGTTTTTGACCTGCCTGAAATTGACCTTAAAACGATCAAGGGGAAACTCAATTGGCCGATCCGGGGAAAAGTGATATCCCGATTCGGAAAGAAAAGGAGTACCAGGTTCAACACATATATTTTTAATAGCGGAATCGAGATAAAGCCATCAGGCTCAATGACGATCAGGTCCGTCTTCGATGGAGTTATCATATACATGGACTATTTCAAGGGATATGGAGACATCATCATTGTTCAACACTCAAAGGACCTGTTATCGGTTTACGGGCATTGCAGTAAATTCCTGAAGAAAAAAGGAAATTATATTCTGGCCGGGGATGAGATCGGAATTGCAGGTGATTCAGGATCGACTTTTGGAGATTCCCTCTACTTTGAGATAAGGAAAAATACAATTGCGGAAGATCCGGTTAATTGGCTGAAAAAAGGCATAGGGAATTGAATTCTAAGGACATCTGAGGTATATAGATAAATTCAGAAAACCCATATGAAGAATATACATGAACAATAAAAGTAGAAACCCGGTAAGAAAAAAGAACACAACGTTTGCGATCCTTATCTCCCTGATATTGATATCTTTTGTAATTGTTCTGCTGCTTGAATTCATAAATTACAAGAATGGAAAAGAATCACTCATCTTCAACGGATTGCTGAAGAAAGAGAAAACTATAAGTTCTCATTATAAATTTAACTATGATTTCCTCGACTTTCTGAATGCTGAAGATATAAGTTTTGACTACTTTAAAGATACGGAGAACAGATACCATTTCAAGCTTGATATAAAAAAACCAAAATTTAAAAAGATATTAAAAGATATTAAGGGTTTTTCCAATAAATACAATTTTTTACTGACCCCAATCGAGATCAGAAGAGAAGAGGAGAAAACCACTTATTTATATAAAATTGATTTTTCCGGAAGTACAACTCATTTTTTACTCATAAACAGCATTAAAAGCACTATCCTGGAAAGAGTAGTTAAAAGAACAGATCCGGCAGAAAGAGACCCGAAGCATCCGAAGATCGCTTTCATAATTGATGACATAGGCGCATATAATATTGGTGCGTATGAACTTAAAAAACTCGGTATACCAATCACTGCATCTGTACTTCCCGATTCTCCTCATGCAATGGAAGAAGCAAAGTGGCTTTCTAAATACAGCCTCAAATCCCTCATCCACCTCCCTATGCAGCCCAAGAAAGATATGAACAATTATCCGGATCATCAAAAAGTGATCACAATGACATCTTCGCTTTCGGAGATAAAAGATCTGGTCAAAAGGGCCAGGAAGATCATCCCTGATGCCAATGGAATTAATAATCACCAGGGTTCTCTTATAACTTCAGATAAAAAAATGATGAAAAAAGTATTATCTGTGATCAAAAATGAGGGGATGTATTTTATCGACTCAAAAACCGACTTTGATTCACTGGCGTGGGACACAGCAAGGGATATGAGTGTTAAAACTGCAGTAAGGGATGTTTTCCTCGATCATACAAGATCATATGAGCATTCTATGTTCCAGATCAAAAGACTGGTGGGAATTGCAAAAAGGACCGGAAAAGGGATCGCGATCGGACACCCGTTCGATACTACATTATCTGCAATTGCAGATTCACTTGATTTTATAAGATCAAGTGGCGTTGAGATAGTTTTTGTAAATCAATTGATTAGATGAACTTACTTTAATTCTTTAACTACCAGCCTGTTTGATATCATATCGAGTACAGACACCCTCATTTTATATCCGGATGAGAACTCTTCCGGAATTCGGGTTGATATATTTATTCTTCTCTCCTCCGCTCTTAAAGTATTTGATCTCCGGTACCGCTCTTTCCCGGTATTATCAAAAAGTTGAATTATTACTTTAAGAAGCCCGAACCCGCCCCGCTTGTTAAGTGAAAAATATCTTATTGAGAAAGATAATTTATTATCTTTGTATTCAGGTTTTTCAATTACAATTTTTGTTTTTGAGAGATATTTTTTCAGCTCGATCAACTCTTTTTCTTCAAATCTTTTACGGTAAAAAAGATCTTTCTCCCGCCCTCCGGTCTCCATACGAAGCTTCAATCTCCCCTTTTCTTCAGGAATTTCGAACATAATATCCCAAAAATGATCTCTATGCTCTCTTATTTTCTCCATTCCCTTCTCAATATCATTAGTTTCAATAAGAATACCCCCGGTATCCTCAGATATTTTTTTAAGGATCTCTGAAAGTTGCAGGTCCATTGTTTTATTCGCAGAAGAAGTAATATCAGAAGAATATAACAGGGCGAAAAACGAGGTGTTTGTATTGATGAAACCCGACTTCATCAGTTTTTCAGGATAAGGACCATCAACAAGCATTGAGTCCTGCATTTCCCTTATTTTACTTCCTACCATTTTTATCCAGCTTGAATCACCTGTGCCCATACGTGACAGGTGTGATCTCACCGACTTTATAGTGTTTCTCACTCTGCCTGAAAAAGGATAAACGTTTCCGTTCTGAATAAAGATCCAATACCTGTCACCTTCCCTGTATCCAAGCAGATCATGAATTTCCGTGAATCTTTTCTTTGCGGGAATTATAAACTCTTTCTTATAAAATAAAATATCGGGAATGATTGTTGCGAAAAATTTGAAATAATAAGCTCCGCCCGCAAGAATCCCGGCAGAGGGGCTGTATGATCCGAAGAATCTTTCCATTTTAGATATTTCATTGTTTATATTTTTGAGTATCCTTACAGATTTCTTAAACTCATATTTCATATCTCTCTTCAAACGGTTGCTGATAATGAGGATCATTCTCTCTTTGTTCTCCGTAACCTTAATCTGATGGATATTTGTATTAGTATGAACTATCAAAGAATCAGATTTTTTTAATACTTCAGTCACAAAGTATGAGATCGCTTCTTCCAGAATTTTACCGAATTCATCAAAATTCATGAATGTAAGGATAAAGTTTCTGCCAAGGAGTTTCTCTTTATCAATATATCTTTCTTTTTTTTCTTTCCCGGTTATTTCAATCTCTTTTTTGTTAATAAACAGCTTAAGATCATCTAACTTCTGATCTGATGCATCACCATTTTTGAGCCTCAACTGGATTTTAGTGGAATTATTTGCTTCACTGAAATTGAAGCTGTTTATTAAAAATAAAAATATGATAACAAAAATGAATGTTCTAATAATTATTCTGCTCATTCTCTTCTCAACCGTGACAAAAATAATACCCTGCCCCATTTTTTTTATCAAATATCATTTATTTATTCAGTTTCGGCTTTCGCCGTCATCCACTTCGCTCCCGCTCTGGATGTGCTCATCCGTCTCCGCTGCCCGGCCTCGGGGTTCACGATATTAGCGAGTCACCCCTCCAGGCCCGCGAGAGTAGATAGACGGCTACGCCTGACACTCCCTTAATGCAAAATATCATTCTTTTTGTGAGGGAACGAAACAGAGCGGCTGGGAACCGGTTTTACCGAAGCGGCGATGTTCCGAAGGAAAAAAGCTACTGTCTGAGTATGCTTCTTTAGAAGCATGCGAGTTGGCTTTTTAATGCCGCTGAATAATATCCGGTCAGACGCGTCGTGGTGAACGAACAAATTGATGATATTTGAAAATTCCTTAACGTCAAATGTAATCACGGAAAAAACCACTCCTACTGGAATGAATGATATTTGTCATGAGTTGGTAATTTTGATAAGATTTGACAATGCTGATATTGGGAATTGAATCTTCATGTGATGAGACTGCTGTTGCCCTTATCGAGAGAGGTGAGAACAACAGGATCATTTGTGAAAAAATTAAATCCCAGATCCCTCTCCATAAAAAATACGGCGGCGTAGTTCCGGAGATAGCCTCCCGAAGCCATTATGAAACAATAGATAAACTAACCAGAGAGGTCCTTTCCGAATCGAAAACAAATATTTCATCAATAGATCTTTTAGCCGTCACTCAGGGACCCGGACTTATCGGATCACTTCTTATCGGACTATCCTTTGCAAAGGGGCTATCCTATTTGTCAGGGAAACCTCTAATCGGAGTTGATCATATTCAGGCACATATTGAATCCCCTTTCATTACATACGGGGAGAAGATCGACTATCCTCTCATTGCACTTGTCGTCTCCGGCGGACATACATCAATATTTCATCAAAGATCAAAGTTTGATACTGACGTATTTACAACCACCCGTGATGATGCTGCAGGAGAAGTAATGGATAAAGTTGCTAAATTCCTTAACCTCGGGTACCCCGGTGGTCCTATCCTCGACAAATTATATAAGGATGGGGACAACTCCAGATTTAAATTCACTATCCCTAAAATGTCAGACGGGTCAGGAGATTTTTCATTCTCAGGGTACAAAACTGCTGCTCTAAGACTTTTTGAAAAAAATAATATGAAGCCCGGAACTACAGATTTCAATAACCTTATTTCATCTTTCATGAAAAGCATGACTGATTACCTTATTTTGAAACTGAAAGAAGGGGTTAAAGAGTTTGATCCGAAAAGTATTATTATTGCAGGCGGGGTCAGCAGAAATTCTCTTCTCCGGCAAAAGGCCCTGACAGAGCTTGAAAAAGACGGGCGGAAGGTTTTTATGCCGGAAGGAGAATATTGTACCGACAACGCAACAATGATTGCATGGCTAGGTTATGAAAAATTTATACAATTTCCGAAAAAAAACTATTTTGATAAATCTATCAACTCCTATTCCAGGAGCAAATTCAATCTGAAATCCTGATCAGAATTATTTTCCCGGACAATTCTTTACAATTTCAGGATCAATATTTTTATTCCCGTATACCTTATCAAAGTGCTTACTGAAATCAGATGCAAGCTTCTGCGCCCTCTTTTTGAATGCTTCTTTATCATCCCATGTCTTTTCAGGGTGTAATATTTCAGGGCCGAATTCCGGGCAACTCTGAGGAACATGGAAATGGAAAAGTTTATCTTCATAATATTCAGCACCCTCAAGATTCGTCTCAAGGACACCATTAACTATCGCTCTGGTGATATTTATATCCATCCTCTTTCCAATACCGTAAGGGCCGCCGCTCCAACCTGTATTTATCAGGAATACCTTCGTCCCGTGCTTTTTCATCTTTTCACCAAGCATTGAAGCATAAACTTCAGGGTTTCTCGGCATAAAAGGCTCCCCGAAGAATCTGGAGAAAGTTGATACAGGATCGACTATACCGGTCTCCGTACCTGCCAGTTTACTTGTATAACCCATAAGGAACCATAACATTGCCTGGCTCTCATCCAGTTTCGCAACCGGCGGAAGAACTCCATTCGCATCTGCTGTAAGAAACAAGATAGAGGTGGGATGGCCTGAAACGGAGGATTCCTTAATGTTGGCTAAAAAACTCAGGGGATATGAACCTCTTGAATTCTGGGTCAACCTGGAATCATAAAAATCAAAATGCCCATCCGGATACATCAATGCATTTTCAACTATTGATCCATGTTCGAGATAATCATTCTTATGCATTATTGCATCATATATTTCCGGTTCTTTTTCAGGATCAAGATCAACAAGTTTTGCATAACAGCCATTCTCAAAATTTGCTATCCCCAAATCATTCCATCCATGTTCATCATCACCGAGGAGAGCCCTCTCAGGATCAGCGGATAATGTGGTCTTTCCTGTTCCCGAAAGACCGAGAAGCAGTGCTGATGAACCGTCCACACCCTCATTTGCAGATGCATGAAGAGGCAGGACTCCCACTGCAGGAAGCATATAGTTCATTACTGTAAAGATAAGTTTTTTTATACTGCCAAGATATGCTGATCCGTATACAAGTCCGATTTTATTAACAAAATCCATTGCAACTATCAGATCGGAATCTCTGATATTCCCTTCTTCAGGGAAATCAGTTAAATATTTCTTCTGGTCCAGTTTGTCATATGGAAGAGCTATAAGGGTAAAACCGCCGTTATTGAAAACACTTTTTGAAATATCATCAGGTGTCGGCCTAAACATATTGTCAGTAAACAAAGCTGCAACAGCATTATCTGTAATAGTTCTTACAGGGAGAGCGTAAGAGCTGTCTGCACCGACAACTCTGTTTGTAATATATATTTTTTCCTTATTTTTTATTACTTTTAGTGCATCATTAAGAAGGCTTTCAAATACAGCCGGTGAGAGAGCTCTGTTATTGGGAGAATCCCAATCTATTTCATTGACGATCTTTTCCCTCTTTACAACATAGGTATCTTTGGGACTTCTGCCGGTTGATTCCGGCTCTGTAACAACAGAAAGGGCTCCATTCTTACTTACCAATGCTTCTCCATTTTTCACCGAATCACCAATAAGGTCTTTCCTTGGAATATCTACCAGAATATTTAACCCTTCGAGTACTTCGCTAAGATTATTTAAAAAATCCATAATTCCTCCATGAATTTAATCGTGTATTATATAGCAATGTTAAGTTCAATACAAACAAAATTTTAGCAATTTAATCAGAATATAATTTAGCTTTTTATATCCTCATTTTTCCGGGAATATTATAATAAAAAGGAGTATAATTATTATCTGATGGAGGACTAAAATGCCAAAATTAATTGCTGCTTTATTGATAGGAAGCGCTGCAGGGATTATAGATATTGCTCCCATGATAATGCAGAAACTGAATAAACATGCCGTATGGTCGGCGTTTACACACTGGGTGGTTCTGGGATTTGTCATTTCTTATATTGATCTACCAGTTTCTCCATGGCTGAAGGGGCTCATCATTGGGGTCGTTTCATCTATTCCTGTGTTAATAATAGTCTCTGAGAAAGATAAAAAGTCGATACTTCCTATTTTGACTATGTCCGTTATCCTGGGAATACTTGTGGGGATTGCTTCCGGAAAGTTCGCGGTTTAAGAACGATGGGGAACGTGAAGTCACCAGTGCCATATAGAGTGTGAGTGCTTTACTTCTTGACTTTATCTGCAGGGAAATCTAAAATCCGGATCAAATGGGGCCGTGGCTCAGTTGGGAGAGCGCTGCGTTCGCAATGCAGAGGCCGGGGGTTCGAATCCCCTCGGCTCCATTTTAAATGTACATTATTTGCCATCACCCCATTTTTTGTAGATGAAGAGTTGTAAAGTATTGATATATCTG
>JAOZUQ010000128.1 GCA_029938635.1 Candidatus Aminicenantota bacterium | reverse complement strand
AATGTATAAAAGATTTACAATTTCAAATTACATGGAATATGTGATTTTATTCATTTTTATAATCCTGATCTTTTCTATTTTTAAATTACAGATAATTGAAGGAGAGAAATATAAGAATATTGCTGAGAAAAATATAGTTCGAATACAAACAATTTATCCTACTCGTGGAGAAATATACGACCATAAATACCGCCCTATTGTGCTGAATAAACCATCGTATAATTTGTACATAATACTGGGTAAAATAATTGAAAAAGAAAGAGTGTCGGAATTCGTAAGTGACTATTTTGACATAGAAATTGATGAGATAATGAAGATAATTCATGAAAACAGGTATAGATCATATCAAGAGATCTTACTTATTCAAAATATCCCGTTTGAAAAGATGACCATTATCACAGAACAATTAAACTATTACCCTTCACTCCTTTTTAAAGCTGAAAAAGTAAGAGAATATTTCTTTGCGAATCATTTCACCGGTTATACTGGACGCATCACTGAAGATGAATATAAAAAACTTCGGAAAGAAGGATATTCCATAAACAGCAATATTGGTAAAACCGGTTTAGAAAAATATTATGAAGATATTTTGCGTGGGGAAAACGGACAACAGGTTCTTCAGGTCGATGCAGGCGGTAATAATCTGGAATTTTTTAAGCATAATCTCCAAACAGCTCCTCAAAATGGAGATGATCTGATATTAACTATTGATAATGATCTCCAAGAATATGTTTCATCAATTTTCCCAAAAAACCGAAAAGGTTCTATTGTGGTTATGGATCTTAAAACCGGTGGAATTCTTGCTTATGTGAGCAAACCTGATTTTGATCCTAATCTTTTTACCGGAGGAATTTCTGCAAAACAATGGGACAATATTATTACTGATCAGGATAAACCTATGTTAGATAGAGTAATACATGGAACCTACCCACCCGCATCGGTTTACAAACCCATTATGGCTAGTCTTGGTCTGGAAGAAAAGGATATTGATTCCAAAACTAAACTTGCGAAATGTGATGGAGGTATGTGGTTTGGTAACAGGTACTTCAAGTGTTGGTTAGAAAAAGGACATGGGCGACTTGCTGTGGAAAATGCAATGAAATATTCCTGCGATGTATTTTTCTATGATCTTTCTACTCGATTCACTTTAGAGCAGCTTAATGAATACAATACATTGAACCATTTATCAACTCGTACTGGTATTGATCTTCCTGGTGAGCGTAAGGGTTTTTTCCCCACCCGTAAATGGTATATTGATAATTATGGAAAATTTGTAGGCATATTAGGTCATAAAGTTAATTTATCTATCGGACAGGGAGAAATCCTGGTTACACCATTACAAATTTGTGCGTATTATTCTGCTCTTGGAAATGATGGAGTTTGGAAACAACCTCATCTTTTGGATAAAAGAATTGAAGCGGAGCATACATATAAAAATATTGTTGAAGAAAAGCATCTGCCAATGTCTGAAAAAACTATTAAGTTAATCCAGAATTCGCTTTATAAAACAGTAAATGAAAAATATGGAACAGGAACTGCAGCAAGTGTCAACGGTATCAAAGTTTATGGAAAAACAGGTTCTGCTGAAAATCATATGGGGGAAAAGACTCATTCCTGGTTTAGCGGTTATGCAAAATGTGGTAAATTCGAAATAGGATTTAATGTGTTTATAGAAAATGGTGGATCTGGTGGTAGTGTCAGTGCTCCAATTGCACAAAAACTCATCAGTTATTATTATGGAATTATAGAATGAAGAAATTTGAATGGATGATCTTTGGCTTACTTATTTTTCTTATGTTTATTGGACTCATTTCTATCTATACTGCATCCTCATCCAGGATAGGAGATGATTTTATTTTTTCCAATTATTATATTAAACAGTTTATCTGGATCATAATTTCTATGTTCATTCTGTTTTTGATATTTAAAGCTCCAAATGCAGTAGTTGAAATTTCTATCTTTCCAATATATATATTTTCAATCCTGTTACTGATTTTGGTTCTTTTTATGCCGGAAATTAAAGGTTCTCATAGATGGATTAGTTTGGGTCCTGTAAATTTTCAACCTTCTGAACTAGCAAAATTACTCACGATCATGGTCATCTCAAAACTTATTTCGAAACCACATATTAGTGATGGGCAAATACTTTTTCGCTCTTTTATTGTTACCCTTGTTCCGGTTGCTCTTATTTTGCTTGAACCTGATCTGGGAACTGCCTTAACTTTTTTTGCGATTTTATTTTCCATACTTATTGTATCAGATCTCCCCAAATTCTACTTAATACTTATTGTTAGCCCAATATTAAGTATAGTTTTTTCTTTTTCCATTTGGATATTTATTATTTATCTTTTATTACTTATTTATATACTCTATCGAAGTAATTTAGATAAAGTGATAATTAGTTTTGTTGTTGTAATAAACACATTCCTTTTTTTTATTACTCCAATATTTTGGAATAATCTAAAGGATTATCAACAAAATAGAATATTAACGTTTATCAATCCTATGCGAGATCCTTTTGGTGCAGGATATCAAATTATTCAATCAAAGATCGCAATAGGTTCAGGCGGAATCTTTGGGAAAGGCTTTTTATTGGGTACCCAAAAAAATATGAATTTCCTTCCAGAACACCATACAGATTTTATTTTTTCAGTTATTGGTGAAGAATTTGGTTTTTTTGGTTGCATATTTTTTTTACTTATTTATTTTTTGTTCCTATATAAAATCGCAAAGAATATAAGAAAAATAAAACGGAAAGAATATCTATTTGTATCTGTTGGGATATTGGCATATATCA
>JAOZUQ010000127.1 GCA_029938635.1 Candidatus Aminicenantota bacterium | reverse complement strand
ATCCTTATTTTTCATCAAAATGAAAGATCGTTTTGCGTTTATCGTGAAAACTCTGCAGCATCTGTCCATCATTTGCTAATATCAGATCCAGCATTTCGGTAATTGCACTATTATCTTTGTGTTCATAGCTTTTCAAATTTTCTGTATATTCGGGAATATCATATAGGAAAGCTGAGATATTTTCTTTTTTCAGATCAAGGGAACTCTTGCCGTATTCCAATTCATCCAGCATCAAACCATTTAGTACTTGCTCAAATTGCCCTTTCATGGGTAATGCCAGGTAAGGTTTTCCCAAATAAAAAGATTCTGTCATCAAAGTAAATCCGGCTGTGGCAATAACTGCTCTGCATCCAGCCAGGTCATCTAAGAATCCGCTTCTGCTGAAAGTTTTGTAAGTCAAGTTATCTTCGATCTTATCTACATTGAAACCATAAACTATGAATTTTTCTCTTTGATAGGTTTTCAAGAATTCTATCAGTGTATCATATTCCTGTGTTGCATAAACCAGAATATAATCTTCCACGGATGGTTTAGCTTTTATTACTGATTGCCTGAGAATTGGCGGGAACATGAATGAACGGTCATTTTTTTTCTTACCAAAATAAAAAGTAGTGATAAGAGAAACACAAGGTCTTGGAATCATTACACGGATAAGATTCTCAATAAATATCGCATCTGCTTTCCATTCAAACGGGCAGGGGAATTCCATATAACGCATACGATGCTGATTGTCGATAGTTATCAGAGGAACATCCAATTCGTTAGCGAGATAAGCTGCCATTGGTTCAAAATCAGTGATCACGCAATCTGGTTTGAATTCCTTAAAGTACTTCTGCTTGAGAATATTGGAAGCTTCGAATCTATCCAATATTGTAGTGAAATTCTGAGCGAATGTTTTCCCGATTGATACTTTATTATCTTCACTGACAATCGAGAACCCTTCAATTTCCAATACATCAAAATCATCTTTAAGATTTTGATAACCCCGATCATAACTGGCTACTTTTACCGTATGCCCTTTCCCAATAAGGTGAGTTATCATTTCCCGCGAACGAGAGGAATGCCCGGAACCTTCTCCTGATAAACTATAAATTATTTTTACCATAATGCAAATAGCTTGAATTACAAATTGAATGTCAAGTTTTTGACTGATAGAAGTTATTGACTCATAAAAAAAATAAAAATAAATTAAACACATTCGAGGACTTGTGTGTCATAGTAGGTGAGAGGAAGAAAATGAAGTGGACGGATCAGGATCTGATAATTGCATATAGAGGTGGAGACGTGGATGCTTTCCAGATATTTTATGGTAAGTACAAAGATTCACTATATACTTTTTTGCATAATAGATGCAAGGAAGATGCAAGTGATCTTTTTCAAGAAACATTTATTAAATTTATTGATGCTGTTGCTAAGAAAGAAATTATTAATCCCAGAGCTTATTTATTCCAGATCGCAATGAAACTTGTGCGAAATATCAGCCGCAAAGCAAAAGTAATTTCTCTCAGTGATGAATTTGATATTCCTGATATTCAAGTGCAAGAAGATGAACTTATTAGTGAAGAATCTTTTAAGGAATCATTATCGTATCTTGCTAAAGAAAAACCCCTACTTTATGATGTCCTGCATCTACATATATTTGGAAAAATGACTTTTGAAGAGATCGGGAGAATGAAAGAGAAAAGTAAAGATACAATTGCTTCGCGTTATCGTTATGCATTGAAATTTTTACGGAAATTTATACAAGATGATCAGCCTCTGGCAAAAGGAGTGAATAATGTTTAAGGATCAAATATTAGAAAAAGGTATACACAAAGCACCGGATGATCTGGAGATAGATATCCTGCATTATGCTGCTGAAAATATAAAAAATGAAGAAGAACCTGAAACTGAATTGAGTGATTATCTGAGTTGGTTGCCTTTGGCAGGAACTTTACTGTTATTAAGAGATTTACTCTCAGGGCAAAAGATCATGATCAGTCCGGTTTTAGAAATTTAAATTAAAAATATTGGAGGAAATATGAAAGGTAAACACAAAAAATTTATTCCGCTATTCATTCTTTTGGGAATTGGAGTAGCTTTTTTAGTAGGCTGGGCTGTGCAGTTGTTGTGGAATTCTACAATTACCGTGATCTTTGAATCAAATCCTATTAGTTACTGGCAAGGAATTATGATCTTACTGTTGTTCAAGATCTTATTCAGCTCACACTATAAAGTTCACAAAGAGCACCACAACAAGACTCATAAACAGCCGGAATTCATTCGTCGGCATTTTAAGGATGAAGAAGAAGAAGAGGATACAGGCACTGATACTTGATAATAAGAGTGTTAGTAAAAGCCTTTCGGATCTTAGTTATTCGAAAGGCTTTTTTATTTATAGTCCTAATTTTTTTACGCAAATTGTTATTAATATTTAATAGAGAAAAAATATTTTACAAAGAAAAATATTTTTATAAAATGTTTGACAAATAAAAAGATGTATCTCTTTTTCGGAAATGTAGATAAGGAAGTGTAGAATATTGAACTTTCTTAACACTTCTATACCTTATTAGAATATCTTGCACTTCTTTAATCTTAATTGTTGTTAAAACCATTATTAAAAAGGAGTGCTTTATGAAGACTGTTTATTTTGTTTTAGTTTTTTATCTTTTATCAACCTTTCTTTACTCAACCATCATCAATGTACCTGCCGATCAGCCAACGATCCAGGAAGGAATTGTCGCTGCTGCCGATACTGATACTGTATTAGTTGCAGATGGAACTTATTTCGAAAATATCAATTTTAATGGAAAAGCAATTACTGTAGCGAG
>JAOZUQ010000075.1 GCA_029938635.1 Candidatus Aminicenantota bacterium | reverse complement strand
GAGGTTTTCAGATATCCAGTTTGTAAGGAAAGGTCTTGTTAAATCCATTCTGAAGCAGAAATCGCCCCTTGTGCAGGTTGCACTGATTGATCTTATGTTAAAGCTTAAGGAAAAAGCATCCAAAAAAGAGCTCTCCATATTGTTGGAAAACAGGGAACTGAATTATTCGGTGAGGAATAAAACCCGGGAAACAATAAGATTATTGTAAACAGGAAAATGAAATGAAAAATATATTCAGATTATGTTTATTCTCGTTATTATTCTGTAGTTCGTTCTATTATTTCGGTTCAGAGCCGGAGCAGATCTCGATTCAATTGTCAAATCCGGCGAAACCAGGATTGGTTTCCATAAATCATTATAAGGGATCAATTCATGTGACGGGTTACAGAGGAAAAACCGTTGTGATAACAGCAAACTATAGAAATCCGGGCAATGAAAACGGGATGAGATTGATCTCAAGTTCCGCTATAAAGTTAAGTGCTGAAGAGAAAAATAACATTGTTATTGTTAAAGCAAATTCCTATCGGAGGACAATAGATCTTAATATAAGAGTTCCTTATGATTTTTCTGTGAAAATTTCAAATGATGATAATGGCGAAATATTAGTACGTGATGTATCCGGAGTGTTCGAACTTAACAACAACAATGGCGACGTTAAGCTGTTAAATGTGTCCGGCTCTGCGATCATATCAACCATTGATGGAAATATTATTGCGGATTTTATAAATATTGACCCGGAAATGCCGATGGTATTTTCTACAATTGAGGGGAAGATCGCTCTTACTCTACCCGAAGATGCAGATATTTCTCTGAAAATGAGAACCGAGTATGGCGAGATATATTCGGATTTCAATATTGATATTAATAAACGGAAAACAAATATACGGAGGCATAAAAGTACCGGAAGCACTAATATAACACTTGATGACTGGACTTATGGGAAGATCAATAGTGGCGGATCCGAGTTTCTGATAAAATCCCTGAACGGTAACATCTATATAAAGAAAAAAAAATAGTATGTTAATTTATCTTGTAACCATTTCTGATAAATGTTGTCTAACCTTTGAAAGACAGATCAAAGGAAGATTAAATGGAGGATTTAAATGAAACAATTAATTAAAGGAATAGTCCTTTTCAGTTTGATGATAATGTTGGCATGCAGCTTTATAATAGCAGATTCAGGAGATGTTGTGAAAGGGAAATGGTCAGCCTGGGTGGAGGGAGATCATATAGTATTTAAACTCAGGAGTGATCGGGGAAATGGCAGATGGTCAACTTCAATAAAAATAAACAAAGGCGAACTTTCAAGTTTTCAGACAGGTAAGAATTATAATTTTGAACTTAAAAGAGAAGCCGGTTTATTGAAATTGGAGGGTAAGTTCGAAAGTAACGAGGGAAAGGGAAAGTTCATATTTAATGGGAGCATAGCTTTTAATAACTTCCTGAGGAAGTCAGGAATTGGAAAAGTAGATACTGACAAAATGATCTTCCTTTTTGCAAGCGATATTAACAAAAAATATATTAAAGATCTAAGGAACCTCGGTTATGGAGAAATATCTTCGCGAAGGTTATTCAGTTTTGCAATACATAATGTGGAAATCAAATATATCAATGAACTTAGAAAATCAGGATTTAAAGATCTTTCCGCTTCAAAACTTCTTGCATTCAAAATTCATGATGTTAATCCGGAATTTTTTAAAGAGCTGGGAAAGCTGGGGTATAAGGATATTTCTCCTTCCGAAGCCCTCTCTCTCTTTATTCATGATGTAAAGATCAGCTACATCAAGAAACTCCATTCATCCGGACTGAAAGATGTTTCTCTGAAAAGGATAATCGAAATGAACATACATGATGTGGAGCCCGGATTATGGGAAGGGTTAAAGGAATTCGGATATAAGGATATATCGGCATCTAAACTGGTGGCTCTTAATATTCATAATGTTTCATTATCGTTTATTAAAGAGATCAGAGATATGGGTTTCAAAGATGTTTCACTATCAAAATTAACTTCCCTGAGAATTCATGGAGTTTCAACAGAGTTTATTAAGGAAATCAAGGCACTTGGATTTGAAGATGTCTCGTTATCAAAAATAACATCATTGAAGATTCACAATGTTTCGATATCATTTATAAAAAAGATAAAAGCTCTTGGATTCAAAGATATTTCATTGTCAAGATTAACCTTATTAAAGATCCACAATGTTTCAACCTCGTTTATAAAAGAGATCAGGTCGCTGGGTTTTAAAGATGTTTCTTTATCAAAATTAGTTAAAATGAAAATTCACGATGTAGATAAAGAGTTTATAGAAGAAGCAAGTGCATATCTTAAAAAGAGAGGCAAAGAAGTTACACTGGATAAATTAATCAGAATGAAAATTCATGATATGTAGATAAAAGAGCGGGTAGGGTGCAAGCCTGACTCATATTTAAGTAGCAAATTATAATGATTTTCTATAGTCAGGGGTTTTCCCCTCTTCCTGAGTGATCCATTCTTTTGACATTCCATTTTTTTATCCTTAAAATAGTAGTAATAACCATCAAATGGGAAAGGACAATTTAGAGGGTAAAATGTCGGAAGATGAAATTACTGCTTTAGATTCAAAGAGGTTTAAGAAAAAGGACCTCTTGCAGAAACTTAACATTAATATTACTGTTCTGAAAGGTGAAAAAGTTGATTTCGGCAAAATTTTTATACTTAAAAACAGGAAGATAACAATAGGCAGAAGTGAGGATAATGATATTGTTCTCCATGATCCAAGAGCAAGCAAACACCATTGTGAAATTAATATCGATATGAATGGAGATTTAGATGTTGATGTGATCACTTTATCTGATTTATTCTCCACCAATGGCACCTATCTGAATGGAAAGGTTGTTGAGAACACTATTTTACAATTTGGCGATAAAATTAGATTGGGCTCATCCATCCTTTTATTCAACAGCAGTGATGAAGTTGAAGAAATATATCAGTCCACCCTGTTTGATATTGCAACCATTGATTCTTTAACCTGCCTTTTTAATAGAAGGTATATATTAAATGATATGGAAAATCAGGTTAAATTAGCTAAAAGATATAAGAAACATTTCAGTTTAATCCTGTTTGATATTGATGATTTTAAGACTATTAATGACAGTTTCGGTCATCAGTCCGGGGATGAATATCTGAAATTGGTCACGGCAAAGATCTATGAGGGCTTGAGAGAGCAGGACAAAGCCGGCCGGGTAGGTGGTGAGGAGTTTCTGGTCATTCTTTCGGAAACAGATGCCAGGGGTGCGGAAATTTTAGCCAACCGGATCAGGAAGAATATTGAAAAAGCAGTATTAACATATAAAAAAAACCGGATCAAAGCAACCGTGAGTGCCGGTGTTATGGAATTCAGCCATGAATCTGTTGGAATGGAAAATGTATTTGAGATCGTGGATGCTGCTCTTTATAAGGCCAAAGAGCTGGGCAAAAACAAGGTCTTTGTCACACCAGTTAAAGACTAAATTATGGATACAGTCAGGTTCTGGATAGGGTTGATAGTTGTGATGAGTTATCCGGTTGGACTATTGCTTTGGGTAGTGATCCACCCATTTGCTGCATTCTGGAGAAGAATGGGAGCTGCATGGACCTATTGTATACTCAGTATTCCTTCTCTGGTATATATGATTGTGATTTTTTTAATGCGGAAAAAAATATTGGCCCGGGATTTTGGGACCCGATACCTGCTGGTTGGATTGGCAATTATTTGTTTGATTATCGGGATAGTGATGAGCTTGAAGCGGCGCAGGCACTTGACATTCAGCCGGCTTTCCGGAATTCCGGAGCTTTCGAAAAAACAATATCCTGGAAAGTTGTTAATCGACGGCCCCTATGCACGAGTCCGTAATCCCCGCTATATAGAAGCTGCATTTTTTACACTCGGTTATGTGCTGTTCAGCAATTTCCTTGTTCCATATATTATGTTCATATTGAGTATTCCTATTCTGTTTCTGGTAGTAATCCTTGAGGAGAAGGAAATGATCCGGCGGTTTGGCAAAGAATATGAGGAATATTGCCGGAGAGTGCCTCGTTTCATACCTGAAAAGGAAAAATCATCATTTCCAAAAGATAATACAATTTTGTAATTTCAGAATTTTTCTGATTGTTTCATGCTTCCTGTTACCTGCAACCTGAATTTATTTCATTAAATCCCCTATAGGCTTGTTTTATTTATTCATTTCCTTGCGATATCTTAGTATTCCCTTATACACTCTGACATTAAGCATTGCTCCGGTATTTCCTGCATGAATATGTGGTTCGTCCTTAATTTTATAATAATCCATGATCTGATTATGTGTAACTCCCAAACCCCATGCCATTGATGGAATATCAAGAACATAATAATAGAATATATCTTCCCAGGATCTTCCTTCGCTTCTAAAAAGATGATCTATAAAGGCAGAGTCAAAATGTGAATTATGAGCGATCATCATGACTTTTTTATTACCTCTGACTCTATTGGTAAAAGTAATAATTCGCTTTACGGCCTCTCCTGAGGTCAATGCCCCTGATTCTTCCCACTTCTTATAATTGTATAAGTTAACTTTAAAAGCTCCCGGATCCAGGCGTTCAGGATGTTTGGCCTGAATACGGAAAAATAAGCTGTCAATTATATTACCGGACAGGTCAGTCATAACCATTCCAATGTCGATCATTTCATGGTAGCCCGGGATTACTCCGGTTGTTTCAACATCAATATGAGCCAATAACCATTTATCGCTGTCCTGATCAGGAATTGGACTTAATACTTTTTTTGATATATTAGCTGCGTTACTGAATGATACAAACAATATAATTGTTATTAATAATAAACAGGTTTTTCTGATCATTGTTATTCCCTTATTTCTTATTTTCAGTTCAAAGAATGTTATACTATATTTCCAAATAAAATTGGTATAATTTTTGTAAATGACTGAGTGAAAGATGAAAATGATTTTAGATTGGAAAATAGAAAAGAGATCGGCTGGTTTATCAGAGGATAAAAAGTGAATTTACAAAAGATGTTGAACCAATTGAAAAGTCATCCCGGTTATCATGATTCCGGTATGATCCTTATACACAATGGTGTTGTTCGTAATCATTCCAGGGATGGGAGAAAAGTAAAAAGCCTTTCCATAAAAGTTGATCATGAGAAAGTGAAGAAGATCATTGAAAAGAATAAAAATAAAAAAGGGATTATTGAGATTCTGATCGACATAAGGGAGGGGACAGATGTTAAGGTCGGAGAGGACCTGATGTACCTCCTTGTTATGGGTGATATAAGGGATAATATTATTCCGGTTTTAAAAGAAACTCTGGATGAGATAAAAAGTACTGCTTCAAAAAAACAGGAAGTTTTTCTGTGAACGGGGTCTGAACTATAACCCCACTATGACACAAATAGTGATGAAATCACCAGTGCTAAAAGAGAGTGTGACACAGCTTTAGATCAAAGGAATTAAATGATTAATTACTTTTTGACACTCCTCATTTATACATATATAATTTCCCGGGTTAAAGCTATTTTATCTATGATTTGTGTGTCTGACACTACAGGATATTAGGAGATATTAAGATGAAAACAGGTACAAAAGGAGTTTGGGCTGGAGAAGAAGGGACATTCTTTGAGAATTCGACTCAGGTCCCGGTTGTCCACAGTGTTTCATTCGGTTATGAGACCCTTAAAGAGTGGATGGATGTAACGCTTGAAAAGAAAGAAGGATTTATCTATAGCCGTAATGCAAATCCTACTGTCAAGGTTTTTGAAGATAAAATGGCGGTGCTGGAGGGGACAGAGACGGCAGTATCATTTTCAACAGGAATGGGTGCTATAAGCAATACTCTGTTCGCATTATTAAGGCCTGGAGACCGGGTAGTTTCCCAGAAAGATACATATGGAGGTACCAGCAAGCTATTCCTTAAATATCTGCCTGAGTTTGGAGTTGAAGTAGAGCTGTGTGATACCGGTGATCATGAGATAATGGAGCGGGAGATCGAGAAAGGTTGCAGGCTTGTATATCTTGAAACACCGACCAACCCGACACTTAAGATCGTTGACCTGAAAAGGCTTGCTAAAGCGGCAAAGAAAACAGGGGCAATTGTTGTTACAGATAATACATTTTCAACTCCAATAAATACGAATCCATCTAAATTGGGAGTTGATCTAATCATTCATAGCGCTACAAAATTCCTGAGTGGCCATGCCGATGCCCTTGGGGGTATTGTTTGCGGCACCAGAGAGAATATAAGAACTATAAATTCATATCGTGAGATTCACGGAGCAGCTCTCCATCCTATGGCTGCCTATTTTATCATCCGTGGGATTAAGACCCTCCATCTCCGAATAAAACAGCAGAATTCCAGTGCTTTGGAGATTGCCGGTTTCTTAAAAGCATTGCCGGAAATTGAGGAAGTACACTATCCCGGTTTACCGGAACACAAAAATCATGATATCGCAAAAAAACAGATGAAAGGATTTGGAGGTATATTAAGTTTCTCAGTAAATGGGGGAACAGAGAGGATGACTGAGGTTTTGGAAAAGTTGAAGATCGTAAAGCTTGCTGCAAATCTTGGTGCAGTTGAAACAATAGCCGGTATACCTGCCACTACTTCCCATGTGGAGTGTTCCATTGAAGAGAGAGAACAATTGGGAATACCCGAAGGATTGATAAGATACTCTGTCGGAATTGAAGAGACGGAGGACCTGATCGAAGATCTTAAGCAGGCTATTAAAAAATGATTCGGTTATTTCCGGGTTATTATGTGTAGAGGCTAAATTATTATTTCACGTTTTGAATTTTAAGCTTACAATAGGATACTTTGAATCGATATCTGAACTAAATTAACTCATTCTGTATCAATTGTTTTCAATACCCATAATTCAGCCATTTCGGAGATACGCCAGTTTTGATCTCTGCGAGTTTTTTTTGAAGCAGGGTTTACCTGTTTTTGTATGAATAGTTCTTTATGAAATCGTCCTCCTCCGGACAATTCAATTTCAACAGGATGAGACTTGGTAACTTCAGTTATTTGTGCCAAATTCGAGAATAAAAGAGTTACTCTCCCATCTGCTTTAAGGTGTTTTTTTGCTTCAGCGAAGAAGAGTGGGAACAGATCGGGATTGTAATATATTGCTTTATCTATCCCCTCTATATTATGAGAAGCAGGGATCCATGGTGGATTAAAAACAATTAATTCTGTTTTTTTATTACAATCGGCAAACAGATCACCATAAAACAGATCTATTTTTGAATGCAGTTTGTTTTTATTCAGATCTTTGTTTAATCCAACAATCGCATTAGGATTAGAATCCGTTCCATAAACTCTCTTAAAATTATGTTTCAACATCTGAAATGAAAGGACTCCACATCCAATCCCTATATCTATGGCAGATTTCTTTTCGCCCTTATATTGTTTTAACCATTTATCAAAAAGTATCAAATGTTCGAATCGGGTAGGGAAATAAGTTCCAAAAAAGGGGTGTATCTTTTTTTCTAAAACAGGAATAGAAATACCTTTTTTGTACCATTGCCAGGAACTGTTTAAACCCTGAACTTGAGGAAAGGGCAAAAAGAATTCATTTAAATCGGGGTAAAGTTCTTTGAACCATCCAATTTCCGGTGCTTTTTTCACGGTTAATTTATCATTATGTACCGATAACAATAATCGATGGGAGAGTTCGCGATATAGTGAACGGAAATCACGTTGTCCCTGAAATGATGTATTAGAGTGTTTGTTATTAATGTATTTCTTTAATTCCTTTAATATTGAAAGGCCGCTGCTGTAGAAATCATTTATTAAGACATAGTTTCCATCAATAACTGTTTTAATAGCAACTTGCGGTTCCATTCGGCGATCATAAGGCATTACTTCAATATTCGAATTGATAGGCTCCGGACGATCAATTTGTATTTCCTTGCCTGAAATTCTCAATACTAGTCCTTAGTTGTTATTAAACATTGTTTATTAAATTATATATCTATTCCGGATTGTTTTATATGATCAGGAGGATTTTTTTTAAAGACAAAGCCATTTTTTATTCAATCAAATAAAACACAAATGTCACTATTTATGAAGGAGTGAGGTCCAAATGAATGAAAATCTAACTCTAAGAGTGGCACAATAAATGGGGGCAGGTCATAAAAATAAGAATTTAATATTTTTTAATAGTGATTACATTTCATGAGATGACGTCATTAGCATCAACTTATGGAAATAATAATTATTATTTCATCAATTGCTTTACTGTCAATAATCGATCCTCTAATATTTTAATATGATTAAAAACAGATTTAATTATGGTTTTTTCATTGCAAGCAAACTGAAACAATTAAAAATAGATGAGCATACACTCATGGTTTTAATTGCTCTGATCATCGGAGTCCTGGGTGGATTCGGTGCAATATTTTTCAGGTTCGCAATTAAATTTTTTCAAGGGGCATTCTTTGGGACATGGAACTATTCTTTGAACTATGTATTAAGTCTTCCATGGTATGTGAAACTTTTTTCTCCTGTCATTGGAGGTTTAATAGTAGGTCCAATTGTTTTCAAATTTGCAAGGGAAGCCAAAGGTCATGGTGTTCCTGAGGTAATGGAATCCATTCTGCTAAGAGGCGGCAGAATTCGTCCCCGTGTAATGATTGCTAAAATCGCCGCCTCTGCAGTAACTATAGGATCCGGAGGGTCAGTTGGGCGTGAAGGACCAATTGTACAGATTGGATCTGCAATTGGTTCTGTTTTGGGGCAGATACTCAAAATTACCGGATCGCGTTTGAGAACCCTTGTAGCTTGTGGAACTGCAGCGGGAATTGCAGCTACTTTTAATGCTCCAATTGCTGGAGCACTTTTTGCAGTTGAAATAATACTTAGTGATTTTGGTATCTCGCAGTTTAGTCCCGTTGTTGTCTCTTCCGTTAGTGCAACAGTTATTTCGAGACATTTTATTGGTGATTTCTCAGCCTTTGCTATACCTCAATACCAATTGACTAGTGTATTTGAGATGATCCCTTATGCTATTCTTGGTATTTTATCCGCTTTTGTTGCGCTTGGATTTATAAGTATATTATATAAAACTGAAGATTTATTTGAAAAAATTAAAATACCTGATTTCCTGAAACCAGCACTTGGTGGATTAATTATAGGAATAATTGCAGTAAAATTTCCTCAAATATTCGGTGTTGGGTACGATACTATAAGTTTAGCCTTAAACGGTAAACTTGCATGGTATTTTCTTCTGTTTCTGGTTTTTTTAAAGTTGTTTGTAACATCAATTACAATAGGATCAGGTGGATCCGGAGGGATATTTGCTCCATCACTTTTTCTCGGAGCAACTCTGGGAGGTTTTCTTGGGACCATCGTTCACAACTTGTTTCCAGCTATCACTTCAACTCCTGGAGCTTATGCACTAGTTGGTATGGGTGCTGTAGCAGCAGGTGCTATGCATGCACCTATTACCTCAATTCTTATAATTTTTGAGTTGACCAATGATTACCGGATAATTCTTCCTTTGATGATTACATGTATAATAAGTGTTTTAATTACCTCAAAGATTAGGCGTGATTCAATATATACTTTAAAACTAGCCAGAAAAGGAATAAATATCTTCCAGGGACAGGAAACAAATGTACTCCATTCACTTCTTGTTTCAAAGGTGATGAAATCTGATTATGAGGTTGTATATGCTGATACTCCACTTACTAAATTGTTGGATTTAACAGTAAACAGTTCACATCCGAATTTCTTTGTTGTTGATAAAAAAGATGAACTTCTCGGAATAATCTCTATATTTGATCTGAGAAAAATATTATATAAATCAGAATTGCTTGATCCAATTATTATTGCTTATGATCTGCTTATTCCTTTAAAAAAGCACTTCACCACTGATGATAGTCTTGATATTGTTATGAAGGCTTTTTCTGAAATCGGGATTGATGAATTTCCAGTTGTGGATAAAGAGAACAGGTTGAAATTGGTAGGTTGTATCTCAAAAGACGACGTAATAGAAATATACAATAGTGAAATGCTAAGACGTGATATTGTAACTTCATTTTCAAGTTATATAAATTTGAT
>JAOZUQ010000126.1 GCA_029938635.1 Candidatus Aminicenantota bacterium | reverse complement strand
TCAAGTTGAAATGATTCTTTGAAAATTCTAATAAAAATAGGGGAGCCGTAGGTTAATTTTTTTTTAATAAAATGTGCTATAACTTTTGGTGTTGTTTTCCTGATAATTTCCTCTGACTTCACATTGCGCGGAAACATAAACTGAGTAGCCATGGCTTCGCAAGGGGAGAAGCACAGAGTCAGGATTAAGATAAGTGATAAAAACAATGGTATCATTATGTCTGGGTATGGTTGGAAAATAGAGACTCGTTATCATATCTATCTACAGAATTATTCCTTGACTTGCCAGTTCAATTTTATAATGTATCACATTCGAATAATCGGAAATAATAGACAGGAGAGTTTTTGAGAGTAAAGCAAAATAGAGATTGTCCGCTGATTTCAATAATAATTCCCGCCTATAACCATGAAAAATTTATCGGCGCTGCTGTTGACAGCGTGCTGGGTCAGTCTGTTAATGACTTTGAGCTCATTGTTATAAATGATGGTTCAACCGATCAGACAGGTGAGATTGTTCAGAGTTATGAAGACAAGAGACTATCCTACTACTCTCAAGAGAACCAGGATGCTTATAACACAATAAATCGCGGTCTTAGTTTAGCGAAAGGGAAATTTATTGCTATTCTCAATTCTGATGACCTGTTTACTTCAAATCGCCTTGAGCGTCTCCTCGAACACCAGAAAAAGACAGGTGCAGAGTGCATTATTACTGATGTAATCCCCATATCCGATAGTGGAGAAGAATTTACAGATCCCGAATTTGGCTGGAATTTATGGCACCAGAAAAACAGGACATTTTATTTTGAGTGCGGAGATATTTATACAGCATTTCTTAAGGGAAACTTTATGGTGACCACCTCAAACCTTTTTATGACAGCGGGAGCAATGAATAGAACCGGAGAATTCTGTTCTCTGAGATACCTCCATGATTATGATTATATTTTTCGTCTCATGCTGACCTGTTCAGGGAAAGTGCGCTATCTGGCCGAAGAAAAATTACTGTATTATCGAATACATTCAGGAAATACACTAGGAGAGGCTGCAATCACCGGAAGAGAACAAGATCAGGAATTGATAAGAAAATATATGCTCAAGTGCATTCCAAAAGACTATATTGATCTTGTCGCTGCGGGTTCGGATCGACTGGTTGAGTTGCAGAAAGAGTTACATGAGGTGAAAGCTGCTCTGGCACCGCCCATTGCACAGGGGGTTCGGCCGGCAGTAAAATTGCTTCTGGAAAACCTAAGGGTTTGGATAAATAAAAAAAGCCAATGAACAATTAGTTATTGAGCTCATTTTTATCGAAATTCTGTCATAGAAAACAGGAAGAGTAGACTGAGAGAAAGTGGCTCTTGGGCTGCGGGCCCAGTTAACCGAAGACAAACTGTTATTTATATGGGATTTGAAACGTACTACTCACAACACTCTCTTATAGCTGAGGGAAATCGCAAGATCAAAGAGAAAGATATCGTCTCTTTTGATCTCTTTGATACTCTGCTAGTCAGAAGAGTTCATGACCCTGATCTGGTAAAACTACCGGTGGCAAGGTTCATTTCCACCCTTGCAGACCAGAGGGGAATCTTCATAGGATGGGAGAATGTTCAGAGATTGCGGGATAATATTGAACAGAAGCAACGTGAAGAAACAGGAAAGACATTTGATGACCATGAGGCCTGTTATCCTCTTTTTATGGGTAGACTGCTTCGAGATATTTTTGGAGAACAATTTTCAGAATCTGTCTTTGATGAGGTGACGAAGTATGAACTTGTTATGGAAAACAGTATGCTTGTCCCCAGGCAGCAGTTTGTAGATTGGGTAAAAGTGCTGAAACAGCAGGGAAAAAGAATTTTTATTATCTCTGACATGTATCTCCCTGCCTCGCAACTGAAGGTCCTGGTGAAGCATGCGGGTCTGATTGATTGTGTGGAAGATGTCATATCTTCTGCCGATACGTTTCTTGCCAAGGCCTCAGGTAAAGGATATGAATTTGTAAAGGAGAAATACTCGCTCTCAAAGGAGAGATGGATTCATATCGGTGATAACCCCTTTTCTGATGGCATGCGGGCAAACGAGTTTGGCATTGATGCTCTTATTATCCATGACCCTCTTGAGGATCAACGAAAATCGATAGTTAAACGATATATAAACTATAGTGACGGAAGGCCATTCTGGCATGGCCGCGCCCTGCAACAGCTCATGGCACCTCTTGAGGGTGAGAATTGTGAAAGAGACGCGCTGTACAATGAGGGATATAACTTTTTAGGACCGCTTATCGGTGCTTTTGTGCAGGAGATTGCTGAAAGGTGCAGAAAAAACTCTATTACCAAAATATTTTTTCTTTCAAGAGAAGGGTGGACTTTTAAACGTTATTGGGAAAAACAGTTCCTTTTCTCTACCCTGAAGGCAATCTTCCTGAGATTGAATATCTTTACGTCAGCAGAATGGCCCTGGCAGGTGCGTGTTGTGCTTATCAGGGAATGACAAAATCTAATGTGGATATTGCCTTTCTTCCTGCCGGTAATCGTGATTTTTATGATATATGCAGAATTTTCAGTCTGGAACCGGAACCTTTTGTTGTTCTACTTCGGGAACATGGATTGGAACTTGAGAGTTGTCTCAGCCATATACATGAAGGCTTTGACCCTGAGAACAGGAAAAAATTTGATGCAATGCTGGGAAACAGAGACTTTCAGGAAGAGGTGAAGAAACAGACCCTTCCGGCCAATAAGGCCCTGCAGCTTTACCTTGAAGATGTTAGTTTTTTTAATAATAAGAATGTGGCAGTTGTTGATATTGGCTGGCTGGGAACTATA
>JAOZUQ010000029.1 GCA_029938635.1 Candidatus Aminicenantota bacterium | reverse complement strand
TCACCCGATGGTAAATGGATTGCTTTTTCTTCTACGCAGGGAGGTAATCCTGATATTTATATAATTCCCGTAGATGGTGGAAAAATAGAACAACTAACATTTCATGATTCTTCTGATATAGTTGATTCTTGGTCATGGGATTCAAATCATATTTATTTCACTTCTATGAGGCATAATAATTTTTCTTCTTACAAAGTCAGCAGAGACGGGGGAACTCCTGTAAGAATATTTAAAAACTTCTTTAATACTGTTCACAATATTGTTGAGGATCCTCTCTCACCTGCACTTTATTTTACTGATACATGGGAAAGCTTCCGGTTCGCATCAAGGAAAAGGTATAAAGGGGATTATAATCCGGATATTAAATCATATAACCCTGAGACGGCGGAATTGATCTCTCACACAAACTACAAAGGGAAAGATTTCTGGCATTCTATTGATAAGAAAGGGAATGTTTATTTTGCTTCCGATGAAGGGACGGGTGAGTATAATCTTTTTATTCTAAAAGATGGTAAAAAGATCAGCCTTACGAAATTCAAGGATTCGATCAAGTATCCCCAGGTATGTGCTGACGGATCAAAAGTGGTTTTTGAAAAAGGGTATGAACTATTCCTCTATGATACAAAGAGTAAAGCAATATCCGGAATTGAGATCGATCTTTATGAAAACAATAGATTAAAGCTCTCAAAAGATTTTAATATATCAGGGAAGATCAGTGATTTTGATATTTCTCCTGATGAAAAAAAAATAGCATTTGTTTCGCGAGGTGAATTGTTCGTATCTGATATTAAAGGAAAGTTTGTAAAAAAAATGGGCACTGATCCGAAAGGAAGAGTGGTAGAGGTCAAATGGATGAGTAACAGCAGATCACTCCTTTTTAATCAGACTGTTAACGGTTATCTCGATCTCTTCAGACTTGAGAATGGCAGGGCGATCCGGATAACTAATTCAAAAATGGATGACAGAAATATTTCATTTAATTCAAAAAGAGATAAAGCTGTCTATCTCAGTGGCAAAAAACTTGTAAAAATACTTGATCTGTCTGATTTTTCATCAAAAGTAATTGCAGAGGATGAACTCTGGGGGTTTTACAACTCTATGCCCAGGTTCTCTCCTGATGACAGATTCATTGCTTTTACAGCATTCAGAAATTTTGAACAGGATATTCTTATTCACGATCTGGAAAAAGGGGAAACAATCAATATAACCGATTCCGGAGTTACCGAAACACAACCTTTCTGGTCACCTGACGGGAAATACCTTTTCTTTGAAGCGGACAGATACAAGCCTCAATATCCACGTGGAGGAGGAGAGTCAAAAATATATGCTCTTCCCCTCCGGAAATTTTCAGATAAGTTCAGATCTGACAAGTGGAATGATCTTTTTAAAAAGGAAGAAAAGAGTGAAAAAAAGAAGAAGGATAAGGAGAAAAAAGCGACTCCGGTAATAAAGGTCGATATCGATTTTGATGAGATGGGAAAGAGGTGGGAACAAATATCTCCGGGATCCGGCAATCAGTCCACTCCTGCAGTTTTTATGGATGGAGAGAAACTGATTGCATTGTATTTATCTGATCATGAAGGGGACGGTTTTCACTTATATAAAACTGTGATAGAACCATTTGAAAAAAATAAAACAAAATTGATAAAGGGATCCAAAGGCTTTGATTATTCAGCTTTGAAATCAGGGAAAATATACTATGCTCTGATAAAAGGGAAGATCGGATCTCTCGATATGAAGGGGAACAAATTTACTCCATTAAAAATGAATTACAGATTTGTGAGAAATTTAAAAGAAGAATTTTCCCAGATGTTCGGTGAAACATGGGCAAACCTTGAGATCAATTATTATGATGAAAAGTTTCATGGTGTCGATTGGAGTAAAATGAAGGAAAAATATTCCAGGTTCCTCCCCTTTCTCACATCAAGATCAGATCTTAGACTTCTTATTAATGATATGCTGGGTGAACTTAACTCATCCCACCTTGGATTTTATTCAAATGGAGATGAGGAGAAGACGTTCCATAAAATGAAAACATCAGAGACAGGGATAATGTTTGATAAAAAAGATCCCTATAAGGTTTTCAATATTCTAAAGTATTCCCCTGCCGATAAGAAAGAAATTGATCTCAGGAGAGGAGATATCCTTGAGAGAATTAACGATACTCCTATCGATACTTCTTTGAACAGAGAGTTCTACTTTTCACAACCTTCTCTTGAAAATGAACTTGAATTGACTTTCAGGAGGGGATTAAAGAGGTTTAAAGTAAATATTCATCCTGTATCCAACAGGGAGATTAAGAAATATCTATATGATAAATGGATCGATACAAATCAGAAAAGGGTAGACAGGAAAAGTGATAATAAGATCGCTTATGTTTATATGAAAGATATGGGTGGTTCAGAGTTGAGAAGTTTTTTGATAGATATGACCACAGAATGGTATAAGAAAGATGCTCTTATACTTGATCTGAGATATAACCGTGGGGGGAATGTTCACGATGATGTTTTGAATTTTCTGAGTCAGAAAGCCTACTCATACTGGAAATACAGGGGAGGTAAATATGGGCCTCAGCCAAATTTTGCACCTTCCTCCAAGCCGATAGTATTGCTGCTCAATCAACAGTCACTAAGTGATGCAGAGATGATGGGGTCCGGTTTTAAAGAGTTGAAACTCGGAAAGATAGTCGGGACTGAAACATACAGATGGATCATATTCACCTCAGGGAAATCACTGGTTGACGGTTCGTTCTACAGACTCCCTTCGTGGGGATGTTATTCTCTCGATATGAAGGATCTTGAAAAAACAGGTGTGAAACCTGATGTTTATATAAAGAATACTCTTAAGGACAGGCTGGAAGGGAAGGACCCCCAATTGGACAAAGCAATAGAAATAATCCTGAAACAACTTAAAAAATAAGCTTATTGGGATTCAGGCTTTCGCCGTCATCCGCTTAACGCTTCCTGTCCCCGGAGTGATCGATATTAACGAGTCACCCCTGAGGTGGCCGCGAGAGCGGATAGACGGCTATGCCTGGAATAAAACTTTTTTTTTGATTTTACCGTTTATTATCTATATAGGGGGATCATTATGAGGTCATTGCATCCGGTTATTAAGGGGATTGCTTTTCTATTGTTTTTTTCACTTATTTTTAATCTTAATTTTGCACAGGAACAGAAGAAAGCGGAGAAGGTGTATCCGCCTGCCAAAAATTTCAATGTTTTAAAGGCTTTATCAAAGATCCATATTGACGGGATTCTTAATGAAGAAGCATGGAAACATCCGGAGAAAGTGGGGATCGATTATGAGTGGTCACCTGGTGATGCAACGAAGCCGCCGGTAAAAACCGATGTGATGGTCACTTTTGATGAAAAGAATTTTTATATAGCATTTGTCTGCTACGATCCTGATCCGAAGAAGATCCGTGCTCACCTCATGGACAGGGACAGTATAAACACATTTATCCAGGATGATCATATAAGCTTTATGCTCGATACATTTAATGATGAGAGGCGCGCTTTCCAGTTTAGAGTGAATCCGCTTGGAGTTCAGGCAGATGCGATCTTTTCTGAAATGGAGGGATATGAAGATTTTTCATGGGATGCGATATGGAACTCTGCAGGCAAGATCACTGATTTCGGATATGTTGTAGAAGTCGCGATTCCCCTTAACCAGTTGAGATTTCCTAAAGATAAAGGAGTTCTCACATGGGGTATTGAGGCTGACAGGTCTTACCCGAGGAATGCAAGGCACAGGATGAGCACACATGTAAGGGACCGGAATAAGAATTGTATTTTATGTCAATTCAATAAGGTGACCGGTTTTAAAGGATTATCACCTGGCAAGAATCTTGAATTTGATCCGACACTGACCATGGTGAGAACAGATAAACTGGACAATTTCCCTGCCGGGAAAATTGTGAATGGGGAAATTGAAGCGGAACCTGGAATCAGCGCACGTTGGGGGATCACTTCAAATCTTGTTCTGAATGCTGCTGTCAATCCCGATTTTTCTCAAGTCGAGGCAGATGTGCAGCAATTGGAAGTTAATAACAGGTATGCAATACGGTATCCTGAAAAGAGGCCATTTTTTCTTGAAGGTGCTGATTTTTTTCTTACTCCCCTCGAGGCAATTTTCACGAGGACAGTTTTTGATCCGTATTGGGGTGGAAAACTTACCGGTAAGATAGGAAAGAATGCCATAGGATTCTATACTACAAGAGATAAATTCAATAATATTATCTTCCCATCTAACCAGGGTTCATCATCTCTATCAATAAATAATGATGTCTTCTCAGGAGTGTTCCGATACAGGAGGGATGTTGGAAAAGGATCTGCTCTCGGATTTTTATACACAGGCAGGGCAGGTGATGAATATTCAAATCATGTAGTGGGTGGTGATGGCTTTTTCAGGTTTGGAAGATCAAAAACTTTAAATATTCAATTTTTGAGATCTCAGACAGAATACCCTGATGATATTGCGGTAACTTACGGGCAGGCAACAGGAAATTTTGGAGGGAATGCCATCTTTGCAGATTTTACCCATTTTTCCAGAAACCTTATTTATGAGATCCAATATACAGATCTTTCTTCAGGTTTCAGGGCCGATTCCGGATTTATACCCAGGGTTGATTACAGAAAGATCGATGCATATATAACTCCTGTGATCTGGGGAAAGAGAGGGAGCTGGTTCAATAGGATATCTTTCATATTAAGGGGATGGCATGTAACTGATCAGGATGGCAATCTTACAGATCAGAAACTCTATATGAATATTAATTACCAGGGTCCGCTTCAGTCTTTTGCTCAAACAGCCGTAAATATTTCAAAAGAGGTTTATAACGGAGAGACTTTTAATGTAAACTATCTCCAGTTCTATGGTGAGATGAAGCCGGGTGGAGGAGTATATTATTTCCTGTATACAAGGTATGGTGATGCAATTGATTATATAAATACAAGGTTGGGGAACTCTCTTCAATTAAATCCCGGTATTGAACTCGGTGTCGGCAGGCATCTCAACCTTAACCTGAGTCATGTCTATGAAAAGTTTGATTTTGAGGGAGAAAAAGTTTATACGGCGAATCTTCTGCAGGCAAAGTTTATCTACAATTTAAATATAAGAACATTTGTCAGGGCAATAGTCCAATATACTCATATTGATAGAAATACAGGACTCTATATTGTGCCTGTCGATGAAAAGACAAAGGCTGTGTTCACCCAATTCCTATTCTCGTATAAGATAAATCCGCAAACGGTTTTATTCCTCGGTTATTCGGATAACCATTTCGGATTAAAGGGGATCGACATTACAAGAACTGACAGAACTTTTTTTCTGAAGATCGGATATGCTCTCGTATTGTAATAGTTCAACGTGCTGAACGGAAATCTTCGGTAAGGGAGTAGATCAGTTTTCTGACAAACTTTCTATAGGATTCGTCCTTATCTGACACATAAAAATCAGGATTCAGATCCCTTGCATAATGATCATAGGATGCGTTTCCTTCTTTATAAGAGGATCCATTCCAGGTGACTTTCCCGGATAATGCAGAGTAGAGGTTAAGTTCTGCTGTCATTCTGAATTTTGCCTTGATACGTGACCGCTGCAGGAGGCTTTTAACTTTCATAGTTGCCCTGATATTTGAGACTATGATCTTCCCGAACAGGATGCTGTCAAGTTTCTGTTCTCTGCATAAATTTTCAAGTGTTTTCAGAGACACATTGAGTCCGAACTCTTTTAACATAAGATCTTCCGGTTTCCCCAGCAGGATTATCTCTGATCTTTCATAGTATTTTTTCAGATGACCAATGAGTATTTCTGTTGAGATCTCGTCAAGGACACCTCTTGCATTTTCAACTTTGAATGTGATCACTCCGATCTTACCACCGGGAACCAGATCAATTTTCGGAGGAGATACTTTGGAAGCACTGCAATTAAACAGGAATAAAACTATAATCAGAATGACAATTTTATTTTTCATTTTACCCTCTTCTATTAATAGATTATATAATTAATTGTAATATTCAATGGGGATAAAGTCATTTCTTTTAAATAATGAATTTGATTTTAAAACCGTACGGGATATAAAATAGGGAGTGTTAGATCAAAGGAGAAAAAAATGAATAATAGATCTGCTTCAGTTAAGGTTGCTGTAGTTCAGGCTGCACCGGTATTGTTCGACCTTAAAAAGACAATAGATAAAGTTTGTGAAATTATAAGTGAAGCCGCTTCGAATGGAGCAGAGTTCATCTTATTTCCCGAAGCGTTCATTCCGGCCTATCCGAGGGGTCTCTCATTCGGTATGAAGGTGGGAGGTCGGACAGAAGAGGGCAGGAAGTTGTGGCAGAGGTATTGGGAAAATTCTGTCGATATACCAGGACCGGGAACAGATAAGATCGGTGAGTGTGCAAAGAAGCATGGAGTATTTGTTGCGATAGGGGTGATCGAGAAAGATTCTGATTTCAGTGGAGGGACCTTATACTGCACTCTTGTATATTTTGGGAAAGACGGGGAAATCCTCGGGAAGCATAGAAAACTAAAGCCTACCGGATCTGAAAGATTGATCTGGGGAGAGGGGGATGGCAGCACCCTGACTGTTGTTGATACGGAATTGGGTAAGATCGGAGGATTGATCTGCTGGGAGAATTATATGCCGATGGCGAGGATGGCGATATACGGTAAAGGCCCGGTGATCTATGTAGCACCGACCGCAGATCACAGGGAAAGGTGGCAGGCGACAATGAAACATATAGCCCTTGAGGGGAGATGCTTTGTCCTCGGGTGTAATCAATTTGTAACAAAGGAGATGTATCCTGCCGATCTTGAAGGGATAGAAGAGCTTAAAGATATGCCTGATATATTATCAAGGGGAGGTAGTGTTATTGTTTCACCACAAGGCGAAGTTATAAATGGGCCTCTTTATGATAAGGATGGGATCCTATACGCAGATCTGGACATGAGTGAAGTAGTGCGTGGGAAACTCGATTTTGATGTCACGGGCCATTATGCCAGGCCCGATGTTTTCAAACTGATGGTTAATGAAGATCCAATGCCCCCCGTAGTGTCTGAAATTTTTTAAATATTATTTTTTCAGGAGGTCCAGTACAGCTGAGCTCATTGTCAAAATACCGGTTTTTATTGTCGGTTCATAATCGGGTGCCCAGAAGGGAGAGTGGAGTCCCGGAAGTTTTTCTCCTGATCTTTGTGCTTCCATAAATTTTTCAGGGTTTACTGCTCCGAGCCAATATATAAATGTGGGTATCTTCGGTTCAACCCGGCCGTATTCTGAAAAATCTTCACCTGCGGTTACAGCTTCAGCAAGAATAACATTCTCTTTCCCTATTGCTTTTTTAAATGAGTTCATGACCTTTTCTGCAAGTTCCGGATCGTTATATGTGGCACTTACAGATTCGTTCATTATCGTAACTACAGGGAGGTCCTTTTCTTTTAGTCCTGCAGCGATACCGATACCTTTTGAAATCCTTTTAATAGAATCGAGAATATTTTTTCTTATTTCCTTTTCGTATGAACGGACAGTAAGTTTCAAATAAACTCTGTCGGGAATGATATTGTGTTTTGTCCCTCCGTGTATGGAACCGACCGTAACAACAGCTTTTTTGTTGGGAGGTACTTCCCTGCTGACTATTGTCTGAAGTGCCATTACTATCTGTGACGCAAGCACAATAGGATCCTTCGTTGTCTCCGGAGCAGCTCCATGCCCGCCTATACCTTTTACTTCAATGTTAACAGAATCGACATTGGCAAGAATATATCCCGGTTTTGATGCAATTGTCCCGGTGGGTATTGGCCCGTCATGAAGTGCGAGTGCATAGTCGGGGCGGGGGAATCTTGTGAAAAGCCCGTCTGCAAGCATTGCTTTTGCTCCGACCCCTGTTTCTTCTGCAGGCTGAGCAACCATCATTAATGTTCCTGACCACTTATCTTTAAGTTTTGCCAGGACTCTTGCTGTCCCTGTAAAAACTGTCATATGGATATCATGGCCGCAGGCATGCATTACACCTACGTCATTCCCTGAACTGTCCTTCATCCTTACATTGCTCTTATAGGGGAGTCCTGTTTTTTCTGTGATCGGGAGGGCATCCATGTCGGTTCTGACCATGATAGTTTTTCCCGGGCCGTTCTTTATTATTCCTACAACACCATAATTTCCTACTCCGTATGTAATCTCGAATCCTGCATTCTTTAACTCTTTCTCCATCTTCCTGGAAGTGTTGATCTCCTGGGATGAGAGTTCGGGAGTTTTATGAAGATTTATGTATAGTGCTTTTAAAGATTGCAATTCTGATGAAATAATTTTTACTATCTCAGACTTGAATGAATTATTGCTTTCATCTATTGCTGCAGATGACTGAACATTCATTAAAGAAAAAACAATTAATAAAAAATATATCTGAATAAAAGGCTTTCTTTTCATATTGGACTCCTTAAATTATGTTAATTTAAAACAATTATATCAGAATGCAATTCTATATGGCTGTTTTATTTTTCCGGGATTACAGTAATGACCTTATAAGTTTCTTTAAGTTCTCTTCTGACCGGTCACTGGAAGATACTTTTTTATAAAGGTTCCCTTTTTTATCGATAAGAATAATTGTCGGGATCGAATTGAAATTCCCATATGCATTCGAAACAGATTTGTCTCCCCAGCCAAATTTAAATGAATATTGTTTTGATGTTTCTACGGCTTTTTTGTCCGACAAGTATTTTTTCCATGTTTTATCTTTGTCCATTGCAACCGCAATAACTTCGAAACCCTTTGATGATAATTCTTTGTATAATGTTTCGAGTTTCGGAAGACTTTTTTTACATGAAGGACACCAGCCTGCCCAGAATTCGAGAAGAACCACTTTACCTTTAAAATCAGTTAAATTTATCTCCCCTCCTTTGAAGTTTTCGATCTTCAGGTCCGGAGCAGAACCTTTTTTTGCTAACTGATATTCGAAATTAGCAGTTCCTCCATGGTATTGAGCAAATTCAAGATTTGTTTTGAAATTCCTCTCTCCCGGCAATTCTTTAAGAGCATATTTATAAGCATCCGTTGCCCACTTAAAATATTTTGCAGCCTCGCCGAATTTTTTTTCCCTGATCATAGATTGACCTTTTTTGATATGAATATAACCGCGGGTCCCGAGGCAATATTTAAAATTTGTTTTATACCCTCTGTTGTCTGGTTCGCTTTTTATAGCTCTTTTATACATCATAGCTGACTCGAGAAATACTTTGCCTGCCTCATATATCTCGCCTTTTCTCTTATGAGATTCCGCAGTTTTCATCACTTTATATGCCAGTTTCCCGGGACCTTCAGATTCCTCAGCTTTTAAGATACTGACGTTTACCAAAACAAATAGAAACACTATAAGAAGAGAAATAAAATATTTTTTTATTGTCATCCCCGCCTCCAAATATATTTAATAATATAATTGGATTGAATTTCGGTGTCAACTTATGGTTTGTTAAAACGAATATCTTGAAGTACAATACTTTTTCAAAGGAATGAAAACAAGAAGTGTCTTATACCTGATCTGCTTTGCTCTGTTTGTTGCAATGGGACATATATTGCAGAAAATCGTACTTAATAATGGTGTTGATAAAGTGGTTTTCGCTTTTTTAAGGATAACCGCCGGATTTGTTATCATATCTGTGATCCTTTTTTATAAAAAATATGATCCGGTAAAAATAGTAAAGAAGAATTATAAACATTTTCTCATTCTGGGGATCGGATTTTCCGGAATAGGGATCATCTTAAAGTTATGGGGACTGCAGAATACCACAGCAGTTAATGCTTCATTTATAATGTCACTTTCATCGGCAGCAGCAGTTCTTTTTGCTTTTTTATTCCTTAAGGAAATGCCGTCAAAAAGATTTTACATATTCATGGCTATCATGATCTTTGGTGTATACCTTGTAACTACCGGGGGGAAGAGCATTGTTCCGCGTAAAGGGGATATGATAATACTGATGCTGGCATTCCTGATCGGTTCAATGAGGGTTTACGGGAAAAAAGTTTTAAAAACCATGACTATTATCGAAACTGCTTTCGGCAGGTCCCTCTTCGGAGCGATCTTTCTGTTTATACTTATTTTTATTTTTTCTCCCGGAGGGTTCGCCACAATAAAGAGTTGGAAAATTTTAATGCTGGTACTCTCCAATGGAATTACTTTCAGTGGCAGTATTCTGTTCTTCTATGCAGCATTACAGAATGAAGGGGCATCAAACAGCAGTATGTTCGCACTTCTGGTCCCGCTTTTTACACTTGTATTCGGCTTCTTTGTATTGAATGAAAAACTTAACTTCATTCAATTGTCAGGAGGAGGGCTGATACTAATCTGCTCATTAATGATTTCCAGGCTTAAACTTCGTCAGGTAAATTTCTGATCTGCTCTCTGCTTATATCAAGAATAAAGCTGAGACAAGTCAATTTTTAAGGTTGGCCTGTCCCAAAATATTGTATCTATTTAATTTCCTGTTCGATCCATTTTGATCTGTCCGGATCTTTCGGCTGCTTAACTCTCTTTACCGGATTTCTCTTTAATTCTTCCAGAAGGTATTTGACAGCAGCTTCAATACTCGGATCGATACCTTTTGCAACCAGATGAGGAGTGTCAATAACTTCAATGTCAGGATAAATTCCTATACCCTCAACAGCCCAATTACCTTCAGTATCAAAGAATCCGAAAGTAGGAACATTAAAACTTCCACCATCAACAAAGCCTGCATTACCCGAAAGTCCGACCAGCCCTCCCCATGTCCTGGTGCCAATGAGGATGCCGAGGTTCCTCTTCTTGAAGAAATAGGGGAAAGCATCTCCACCGGAACTTGCATAGTGATTTATGAGCATGGCTTTGGGCCCTTCGTGAAGAACTCCTGGTGTTCTGAATGGTTTAACTCCGCCGACTGCCCAATATGCGAGTGGTTTTCTACCCAGCAGTTCGACCATTACATCCGGAATGAATCCTCCTCCATTATATCTGTCGTCAATTATAAGAGCTTCCTTATTGTGGAAAGCATACATCCCCTTGAACAATTCTCTATTACCTTCGAAAGAAGTGTTCGGTGCATGAATATAACCGATCCTTCCTCCGGAAAGTTTATCGACCAAAACTCTCCTGGACTCTACCCAGTCAAGGTAAAAAAGCGGAAGTTCACTTTTCAGCGGTTTGATTTTATATTCTTTTTTCCCGGATACATTGGAAACTAATATTGAAATTCTTTTACCGGCTGTATTCTCGAGGAATCTATAGAGGTTATCTTTGATGGTAACATCATGATTGTTTATCGATAAAATTGTGTCTCCCTCTTTGATATTTATTCCCTGTTCAGTGAGAGGAGATCTTCGGGATGTATTCCAGTTCTCTCCCTTATAGATCTTTTTGATGACATACCTGCCTGATACGCTGTCTGCTTCGAACTCAGCACCAAGGAGCCCAGTGTCCATCCTCTTTACTTTGGGGAAATCTCCATAGTTCACATAGCAATGGCCTGTGTTGGATTCGCCTACAAGTTCTCCGAACAGATAATCAAGATCTGCACGGTGTTTCACATAAGGGAGGAGCTTTTTGTATCTTTCACCCATCTTTTTCCAGTCCAGGCCGTGAAGGTTTTTGGCATAGAACCAGTCCCGGAAGATCCTCCAGCCATCGTTATAAATCTGTTTCCATTCTTTAAGAGGTTCGATCTTCATCTTCAATTCGGAAAGTTTCAGTTTCCCGGTTCCCGGTTTCTGTCCCGGTTTTATTGGAATGATCCCGTAATCGGAACCCGACCTGTACAATACCTTTTTCTTATCTGAAGAGAGTATGATGAACCTTACTTTAGAGAGAATCTTCTCCTCTTTCTTTTTCGAAACATCAAATTTATAAAGTGTACCCTGCCTGATATAGATCACTCCCCCTTCAACAGGTTCGATATTAAAATAATTTGAACTGCTTACCGGGAAAGCTACTATCCTGCTGTCGGCTCCTTTAAAATCGATCTTCACTTTTGCTGTGTCTTTCTTTTCAACTGCAGCAGGTTTTTTCTTATTACTTTTTTGAGCATTACTTTTTTTCACTTCCTCCACATCATTTTTATCTTTGAACAATGGCGGAGTATTTTTTTCAAGAGCCAGAGCATAGATCTTTGAAGCTTTATTATAGAGATAATCAAATTCAAATGAAGAGAAAGTTAAATTGAAATCTCTGTTAGAGCGGAAGAAGAGGTATTTGCCGCATAGTGAGAATACGGGAGAATCATCATTGAACCTGTCGTTTGTCAGTTGAGTCGCTTTCTTATTTGCAAGGGAATATACCCATATTGCAAAAAGGTCATTATCACTGTCCTTTGAATATGTTACCCACTTCGAATCTGGTGACCAGGTGTAATCCCTGATATCATTGCTCCTCCCTTTGTCTGCTATGGTCTCAATTTTTGTTTTGACATCGAGGATCTTTAATTGATGTGTCCTATCTGAGTAGAGGATCTTTTTGCTGTCGGGTGACCAGAGAGGCGAGTATTTCCAGGCTGAACTTCTTTTGGTTAATTGGACCGGCGGATTATTCAGCTTTGCATCCTGAAGGTACATCTCATATTCACCGGATCTGTCTGAATAAAAAATTATATTCTTACCGTCCGGAGACCACTCGGGAGCCATATCTCTTACTCCCTGTGTGCCCGTCAGGTTAATTATCTCACCGTATTTTGCAGGAACTGAAAATATATCTCCCCTTGCATCAAAAAGAGCTCTCTTTCCTGTCGGTGATATCGACACTCCGGAGATGTTATCCTTAACATTTTTAAAATATGGGAGAGTTGATTTACCATCATAATTTATTTTTACACTGATCTTTGATTCTATACCGGTATCAAGATCCAGTCTAAGTAAAAATCCTCCATTCTCATAAACTAGAAGGTTCTTCTCACCGGAGGGCCACATAACATCATATTCGGTATGTTTGGTCAGTTGGAGTGTTTTGCCTGTTTTCAGGTCAAAACTGTGAATGTTAAGTGTGAGGCTTTTATCAGATGCATAGTATATTTTATCCTTGTACCATGAAGGAATCTGATCGCTCCCTTTAAATTTTGTTAATTGTTTTGATAAACTTTTTTCGAGGTCGTAGATCCATACATCCGATGCTCTTCCACCTTTATACCTTTTCCATGTCCTGAATTCTCTTCCAATCGGAGTGTAACATAATTTCTTTCCGTCCGGTGAGAAACTTCCGAATCCGCCTTCCGGTATTTCCAGAGGTGTTTCAAATCCACCCTCCCTGTCGATAAGAAAGTATTTGCCAACCCTCTTTCCAAATGGAGTTCTGTTTGCGCGGAAAAGTATCTTCCGGCTGTTTGGTGTCCAGTCTAGTACGACATAATCCCATCCACCTCTCGGCGGCATATAACCTACATCATTATAGTAAGTAAGTTGTTTCGGTGTTCCTCCCTCACTTGGCATTACATAAATCTGCCTCGATCCTGAATATTCTGCGGAAAAGGCGATCCATTTTCCGTCAGGAGATATCTTAGGGAACAACTCCATTCCTTCATGAGAAGTCAGATGTTTTGCTGTCCCTCCGTTTGCCGGGACAGTCCAAATGTCACCTGCATAAACAAAGGCAACAAGATCTCCGCTTATATCAGGGAATCTCATCAACCGGGCTTCATCGGAACTGAACCCGAAACTTATAATTGATAATAATAGAATTAAAAATAATGCTTTTTTCATGTTTTCTCCTTTTATTATTTCACCAGCAGAATTATACTGTTTTTTTGACGTTTGAATAATATTTTTAAATATTTCGCAAGTTCTCTTAAAAATCGTGGTTTTAAAAATATTGACTTATCGGTTCGAATCAAATTGTTATAGATCCCTTTACTTAAAAAGAATTGATGCGGAAAAACTTTATATCTTTTAAATCCAGCTTTTTTTGCTAATTTAATTATTTTCCACGGGGGCATATCTTTTTCCGTAACATTAAATTTTTTCATGGCGTTAATGGATGTCTTCTGTTTCGAATGCCCTTTGCCAGGTTCTGATGTTATGCAGACTCCATTTTGTTTTAAAGATTTGTACGCCATTTTTACAGCAAGATATTCATCTTCGGAGTGATGAAGAGAATCAAAAAAAACAGCTGCATCAAATTCCTCATTGAATTGCAGGTCTTCATAATCAGAAACCAGGAAATCCAGTTTTTCCAGTTTCTTTTTTTCTTTATCTTCTCTTGCATAAAAAATACTGTCTTCTGCAATATCAACACCGGTAACTTCATAACCGGCTTTTGCAAAAAAAATGCTTGTCCATCCGGTTCCACAACCAAGATCAAGTATTCTGGCCGGGGGAGGAGGCAGCAATGACATTACTGCTCCGATTCCCATCAGGAATTCACCGCAATTTATATCTGAGAAAGGTTTGTTAATTGAATGTTGAATCCCATCTTTTCCCAAATTTTTCAAATAATTTTTTTCACCGATTTTAGCCATATCTATACTCCTTTAAAATTTCTTCCATTTGAATCCGGGAATTCTTGAGAGAACTTTTTTAATCATATAAAACACTAAAGAAAAAACACTTAATTGTCAAATAGATGTATAGGTTGCATACAAATATTGACCTTTGCCTGTAATTAGTTTGAAATTGCAATTTCAATAATTAAAGGCTTAACAAAATCATGTTTTTGGGGAGATTTAAATGCTTACATTAACCGGAAAAAATTCACTAATAAAAAGCTTTATAATTTTATTCCTGATATCTCTGTTTATCATTCCCTGTGACAATTTATATTCAGCCAAACAATATGAAGGATCAAAAATTAAGGTTTATTCATATTCTAAAAAGTATACAGGAAACTTTCTTTCAGTAACCGAGAAACTGATTGTAATTAAGGAAAAACATTCAAAAGGGATTCTGGGTTTTCCTGTTAAAGATATCAAAAAAGTAATAGTCGGGAAAAAATCCAAAGCCGGCAAAGGAATTCTGATCGGTGCCGGTATCGGTGTTATTATTGCAGGCGGCCTTTTATTACTTGTCCCGAAAGAAGGAGATAATCTGGGAGAAGTTCTTGGAAACATAATACTGATAGGAGTTGCGGTTACTGCCGGTATAGTTATACTTGGGGTTCTAAGCGTTGGCGGGGGTATAATCGGTGCTATTTTTGGAAAAGGAAAGAAATTTAAACTGGGAAAAATAAATGCGGAGAAAAGAGCGGAAGCTCTTCAAAAACTTGCTGAATATGCATTTTACGGCTCAGTTATTCCCGGGGAAATAAAGTCCCAAATAAAAATGATCGGTGAAAACTAAATTAAATTATTAAAGATGCTTAGTCCTCTTCTTCAGGTATTTCTTCATACCCGGTTATCATTGCTTTTATATTTGAAAATATCGTATGTCCCGTAGTTGTCATATAGACATGAATTATGACGAAGGAGACAATAACAAATGCCCCTATCGTATGAATTATGCTTATGAGTTTTACAGGGTTTACTTTAACGCCCATGTTTATACTGGAATAAAAATATATGATTCCTGTTACTACCATTAGAGGTATCAGAATAAATCTGAATGTGAAATATGTTATTCTCTGAAGAGGATTTAGTTTGCTTAATTCTGTCTTTTTTACAGGATGGGGTTCATTCTTGAAAATCCCCTTTGCATAATACATGATCATTGCATAAAGTTTGTTCTTAGTCAGAATATATTGTTTCCACTCTCCTGTCGTAGCGAACCAGAAGAATATGAACAGGTAGAGGATTATTAAAACAAGAGCTGCAAGGTTATGTAGTTTTACGGCACCGCTGAATCCGAGTATTATGAAATTCCCGTGAATTTCAAATCCTGTTATTGCCAATACTAATATCAGCAGGAATTGGAACCAGTGTGAAAATCTCTGGAATATTGAATATAATTTGATTTTCTTCATTATTTTCTCCTATTTTTTAAACTTTTTACCGAAAAACAATCTTAGAGAAGAGTGGATCAAAACACCGAATATAACACCCAGTATTGAAAGAAATCCGAATATATCGATTATCTGTATCCTGTCTCTGCCGGGGATCCAGCAACTATCCAGATCTTTCATCCTTCCGTTTCTGGAATGACATTCGGAACATTTAAGTGCATCCTCTTTTGGTGAAACCATATGTGATATAGGCCAGTACATTTTTGTTTCGATAAAATCGACTTTGCCGCTGAACGGTTTTCCTGCGTATTTCATCCCTTCAGTTGCAGATCTTACCCAGTCAAAATCGGACCAATATGCTCCTGATCCCTTTTTACCGAAAAGTTTTACGTATACAAAAGTTTTGTTAACAGGATCGTATGGTTGTTTCCCTTTCATTGCTTTCATCGGCCAGATCTTGGTTCTTTTACTGTTACAGTCTCCATACATCTGATTCAGTTCAATCGGTTCTTTTGAAGGATCAATTTTATCATCGATAAGTGTATGTCCTGCAACACCGTTAAAAAGAAAGTATTCAGGGATAATATTTTTTGCCAGCTTGAACTCACCCTTTTTCCCGTTATATATAACATTCCCGTCCTCATCTTTCAGCACCAGTGGCTTCCCTTTGTTTGGGCCTGAAGTGAATTTTTTCCCTGCTTTGGACCAGTCCCAATAAACCTTGGTCTTGTGAACTTTGGAATAGTGGGGGATGTGACAGGTCTGGCATGCAATATTCTTGCTGTGTCTATCGAGGATAAGGTGCTCAAAGGTTTTTTCCGGAGCTTTTCTCTCCCTTAGTTTATTGTTATATCTGTTGTCATATTTGTCTGTGAATAGTCTGCCTGTATGTGGAGTTTCGGTATGACATTTTTCACAACTTACTCTGTTCTTATCTTCACTTTCAACAGAATAGAGCTGCCCCTTAATTTCATGATTCTTTGCAGGGTGGCAATCATTGCAGTTCATATTTGCACCATCTATTGCCATATGGACATCAATGCTGCGGGTTGCGTTCAGCAGGGATTTATCCAGATCACCATGCTTAACGTCATTTCCGCCTCCTCCGTAAAAATGGCAGACTCCGCAATTCTCTCTTCCCGGTTCACCAACATTTTGAGCAATCAATCCGTAATCAGGTTTATGGTAGGTTTTCTTGTTCCCTTTAAACAGAACCGACTCTTTGCCTTTCAGGGATCCGTGGTCTCCTCCGACCGGATATCCGGCACCGGAAGGGAATTTTTCATATGTGCCTGTCGTGTCATGGCACACCAGGCAATCTACACGGGACTCATCAGAAAAATCAAAATGCTTGTCCTTCCATCCATAGCCTATATGACAACTTGTACATCTCTCTTCATTTGACTGGATCGATATACAAAAATTATTGAGTCCTTCCTTTTTCCCTATATCATATATTTTGCCTTCTCTGCCGGGGAGTTTGTCTGTTTTGTTCGACCAGGTCCAGTGGGAGGTTTTCATGATATCTTTTGCTGCTTCCGTATGACAGGTTAAACATGCCTTTGTTACATCCCCGGGCTTTTTAAAATCCTGTTTCAATATCTGATAATTTGAATGAGAATTGACCTGAATATTTTTCGAATTGTTGTCAGCATAAGAATACGTTAAAAAAAATAACGATATAATGAAGGCAAAAAAATATGTTTTATTAATCATAATCTGGTTCCTCCTTTGCCGGACAGTCTACACGACAAAGTATTTAAATCTGTTTTTGAAAGAAGAATTTTATTCCTACTGTTGGTATATGTCAATGAATAAAAGTTATAAAATAAAATTTTTTTAACAATTTATTTTTGTGGATAATTTTTGTTTTTTCACCCGGCTATATGTTGATAATTTGCTCCATTTCATTTATCTTCTGAGGCGAGGTGAATGATGGATTTTTCGGAACTTGTAAAAAAAAGATACAGCTGCAGAAGATACCTTATTGATAAGGTTGAGCGGGAGAAGATTGAGAAATGTATCGAGGCTGCCCGCCTGGCTCCATCGGCCAGCAATTCCCAACCGTGGAATTTTATGGTGATTGATGATCCGGATAAACTCAATGCTGTTGCAGATGCAGCAATTACCGGAATATACAGCGCAACAAAGTTTATAAAAAATGCTTCATCGCTAATTATTGTTATATCTGATAAGGGTAGTTTTCTGACGAAGGTTGGCGGGTTTGTAAGAGATACCATGTTCTACCTCATTGATATCGGCATTGCTTGTGAACATCTTGTCCTTCAGGCAACGGAACTCGGCCTTGGTACATGCTACGTCGGGTGGTTCAATGAAAAAGCGGTCAAAAGAGAGTTGGGGATAAAAAAGTCTATGAACATTCCCCTCATTATCTCTGTTGGTTATCCCGACAAGGACATTCAGGACAAAGTTATGAACTCCCGTAATACAAAGGGATGGATCAGGAAACCGATCGATGAAATTTTGAAATATCAAAAATAAAATAGTCTGTTTAAGAACTATTTGTCTGGTAATATTTTGTCCAAAGTTTTTTTCTACTTCCTGTTTAAAGTTCTTAACTTTTCATTTATTATTTTGAGAGAAGAAAAAGAGGAGATTGATTATGTATAAAAACATTGAAGATTTTATTGATGATTGGGAAGAAGAGGCAAAAGCCACTATTAAAATTTTTGAAAAAATTGATGATACTGAAATAAAGGATAAAGTGAATGAAAATGTCAGAACTCTGGGCAAAATAGCATGGCATATAACTCAAACTTTAACTGAAATGCCTGCAAGTGCAAAGATAATATCTGAAGATACACTTGAAAATAGAGATGTTCCTGAGAGCATTAAGATTATAATAGATAAATATGAAAAATATAGTGGAGAACTTGTAAACTCATTAAAGGAAAACTGGAACGATTCGGATCTGAATGAGATTGTTGAATTGTATAAACAGAAATGGAAGCGGAGCAAAGTGCTCTCTGTTCTTGTTAAACACCAGATCCATCACAGAGGTCAGATGACTGTGATAATGAGACTGCTTAATATGAAAGTGCCCGGTATATATGGTCCGGCAAAAGAGGAGTGGTCAGAATACGGGATGGGAACACAGGAATAAATTGTCTATTCTAATCTTCATTATCGTTTTCGGAAAAATAAATATTTTTAAATAATTCTGTCAATTGTCCTCTGCTGCTGATGTTCAATTTTTGGAAAATATTGTAAATATGGTTCTTGACAGTGTGTGGTGAAATGAATAATTTATCCTCGATCTCTTTATTGCTTATCCCTTTTATCACTAAAAAAATGATCTCTTTTTCACGGCTGGATATTTTCTTCTTCTGGCAGAGTTTTTCTATCGCATGCTCTGATTTTAATTGGTTTTTTAACCGTAACATTCTGCTATTGTGCCAAATATAGACAAGTAAGGTCATCAGGATTAGTATAAAAAACCTGAACCACCAAGTTTGCCAGAATGGAGGGGAGACAATTATTTTTATAGATGTTCCTTTTTCATTCCACATTCCATTTGAATTAGACCCTTTTACTTTAAGTACATATTCACCGGGATCAAGATTAGTAAATGAGATATCGTGTTTATTTCCAAGATATATCCAGTTCTCATACAATCCCTGTAGTTTGTAAGCATACATGTTCTTTTCTGGATTTGAGAAACTCAGGGATGAGAACTCAAATGAAATTATTGAATCATTATGGGAGAGATTCAGTTCAGAAAGTACTGAAATACTCCTTCGGAGTTTTACCTCCTTTTGAAATTTTTTAAAAGATGTAAACACAATTTCAGGAGAAAACAAGTTTTGCTTCAGTTCGTGAGGATAAAAGGCATAAATACCATCAACTCCTCCAAAATACATTCTCCCGTCTTTTCCCAGGGAATGAGCTCTGCTGAATTCATATCTACTGATATCTTTTCTTACATCAAAAGTAGTAAATCTTTTGTCAGACAGATTAAATTTATTTAAACCGAAATTTGTACTAATCCATAGATTCCCCTCACTATCCTCCAGTATCCCAAATATTGATTCCCCGTGCAGCCCGCAATCTGTTGAAAAAGATGTAAATGAATTTGAAGTTCTGTTATACCGGTTAAGTCCATGATCTGTTCCTATCCACAAAGTTTGCGATCTGTCTTCATAGATCGTAATTACTTTATTGTTGCTCAATGTTTCAGGATTCCCGGGACCATTAAAATATTTTGTAAATGTTCCGGTGTCTCTTTGAAATCTGTTCAAGCCATTTTCTGTACCGATCCAGATCTCCCCATAGCGGGTCTCGTACAAAGAATGAATCATGTTGTTGCTTAGAGAGTCCGGATCTGATCTATTATTCTCATAACTAATTATTCTTTTTTCATTCCTTCTCAGCCGGATCAATCCTTCACCCCATGCTCCAATCCAAATATCTCCTGATTTGTCTTTTAGAAGAGATACGATCCTGCTTTTACTTAAACTTCCTGTGGGATCTTCTGGAAATTCGTAATGTTTAGAGCCTCCTGATTTAACATCAAAATCATAAAGTCCTGCGCCCCACGTCCCCAGCAATAATCTTCCGGGTTTGTATTCCAGGATCGCATAAATGATATTACTGAGGATATCTTTCTCATATTCAGGATTGAGCATGAGATATTTTACTTTTCCTGAGTCAGGTTCATAATATCCGATCCCCCCGCCTTCAGATCCAATCCATATTCTGTTGCCTATACCAATGGATAATGATGTGATAGTATTTTGCCAAATGCCACTCCGGGAGTTATTTGATATTTTTATATTTTCTATATAATGTTTCCTGTTATCATACTTATCAACCCCACCCCCAAAAGTCCCAACCCATAAAACACCTTCTTTGTCCTCAAGAACCGAGAGAACGATATTGTTGCTTATACTTCCAGGGTCCTTCTCACTATAATTAAAAGAGTGCATTGAACTTTTATCCGGGTTAAATCTGATCAGGCCGCCCCCATGAGTTGCAAACCACAGGTATCCATAATGATCCTGAACAATATATCTTATAAAATCATTATTCAGACCGTTACTCTTCATTTTGCTATCATATTTGTTTTTAAATTTTCCTTTATTATCTATCCTGAAGATACCGGAACCATAGGTGCCGGCCCATAAATCTCCGGATCTGTCTTTGATCATGGATCGTACTTTTGATCTTAAAAAACTGTCCGGTATTCCTGATGGAATAAAAGGTGAAAATCCATCCTTATCTTTATCGTAATAATATATTCCCTCTCCATCTGTCCCTGCCAGTATAGTTCCATTGTTTAATTCAATTATTGACAAAACTCTGTTTCCCTCTGAGACAGATTTACTTTTTGTTAAGATTTGGAAATTTTTAAATTCGGAAGTGTTTTTCATATATCTGTTTATTCCTGAATCGGTCCCGATCCACAAGTAATTGTTGCTGTCTTTATAAAGAACTCTTATGGTGTTATCACTAATGCTGTTATATTTATTCTCATCTCTTTTAAAATGAGTGAAACTTTCATTTGTTGTATCGAACCTGTTTAATCCTCCACCCCAGGTCCCGACCCATAGTATCCCGGGTTCATCAGGAAATTCATAAATTGATAACACCATGTTGTAACTAAGGCTTTCGGGATCAGATGGGCAATGTGTATAAATTTTAAAACTGTGGCCATCATATTTATTTAGTCCTTTCTCTGTTCCGAACCACATAAAACCTTTTTTATCCTGGAAAATGCAATAAACAGTATTTTGGGACAGGCCATCATTAATAGTTATATGGCCGAATTGGATATCGCTGATTCCCGGCCCCGTCAAACATAATAAAGATGAAGTTAGAATAATTATAAATACAAGAATTTTCATTGGATCCTTTCCACTATAATCATACGAAAATAAATGAATTTTTGTCGGAATAATTTAATTTCTTTAATTATAATAATATATCCTGCTAAAGTAATAAAAATACAAAATGAGAAGATTTTCTCATTTATTTTTTATATTTGTAAATATAATATAAGCAGATAGTTTTTTGGTTAATTACCAAAAATTTGATCTTAAGGATAATTTGTTTTGAAGGAGAAGTTTTGATGAAAAGAGCATTATTAATGTTTTTATATCTGCTGATAATTATACTATTTTTGATAAGCGGGGTTCTATTTTCGGAAAAGTCAGATAAGGCTATTTCGTTTCCTGACATTTTAAAACCCGGATCTATTGTGATCGAAAAGGACCGGATGTTTGTAACTGAAAAGGCGACGATACTTATTTTTGATCTGAACAATTCCAGGCTGTTAAAAAGATTTGGTAAAAAAGGCGAAGGTCCCGGTGAGTTTTTAGGGGTTATCCGACTTCATATTGTATCAGGTAAAGTATTAGTGAGCAGTCTCGGGAAAGTTTCATACTTTTCCATGGATGGGAAATTTATCGAGGATATAAGATCGCCGAAAGACACGGGGATTTCAGGTGGGTTCCAACCTTTTAATAACGGATATATTGGAACCGGAACAGACATGGATAAAAATGAGGGGTTCAGGACTATAAATATTTACAACAGCAGGCTGCAAAAAGTTAAAGAGATATATCGGACAAGTGTGGGTTCAAGATTTGATTCATTAAAAGGGAATAAAAATTTTTTTAAAAAGGCTTTTTCATACAAAACCTTCGGATCCCGGATCTATATTTCGGGTGAAGAAGGTTTTATTGTCAGGGCCTTTAATTCTAATGGTGACAGTTTGTTCACGATCAAAAGGGATTATAAGCGGCTGAAGTTTAAAGAGAGAGATAAAAAAAACTTCTTGAATTATCTGAAAGCGAATTCCCCTGATTATGTTTACAGGAGTATGCAAAAGAGATTGGTCTTTCCCGAATATTATCCTGTTATATTTTTCATATATTCTGATAACTCCAAAATATATATATTCACCTGGAAAAGATCTGAGGAGGGGCTCGAAACTTTTTTCTATGATCCGGATGGTAATTTTCTGGGAAGAAGGGAACTGCCCCTTCACTTTATGAATCCTCTCCTCTTCTCACCTTTTACAATTTATAAGGGCAAAATCTACCAATTGATCGAAGAAGAAGAGAATGAGATATGGCAACTGAAAATAACGGATATCCGGTAAGATCAGCCGGGTCCTGCCCGGGGAAGAACAAGAGGAATTTATTGTTTTTCCTGTTGATTTTCTTTTTTTTCTCAGGGATTAGAGTTTTTTCTTGTACTGTATTCTATGTTTCCTGGAACGGGATCTCACTTGGGGGTAATAACGAGGATTGGAGCGACCCGAAAACATTGATGATATTTGTTGCACCGGCAGAAAATAAATACGGATGGATAAAGTTTGGATTTAAGAGTGGATTCCCCCAGGGAGGGATGAATGAGTATGGGCTTTTCTGGGATGCTACAGCAGTTCCATTTCTTGATATGCCTGTTTCGGTTGCGAATAAGATCAAATATACAGGCCCGTTAATGAAAAAGATAATGGAGGAGTGCAAAACTATTGCAGATGCTCTGAAAATATTTGAAAAATATTATTGTGATGACCAGTTTGAAGCTCAATATCTGATAGGAGACAGATTCGGTAGTTCTGTGATCGTTGAAGGGGATGGATATATTTTAAAAAAAAACAGATATCAGATTATGACAAATTTTTATCATTCTTTCCCTTCACTCGGTGGATATCCATGTGAGAGGTATGAAGCAGCAAAGAAAATTTTAGACAAAAATACTGCTCTGGATATTCCACTTATAATAAATATTCTTGAGTCAACTCACCAGGAGGGGAAGTATCCTACACAATACTCGAATATTTACAATTCAGTGGAATCTTCTGTTTACCTTTTTTATTATCACAATTTTTCAGAATATATAAAAATAACCCTGGATCAGAATAGTTTAAAGAGAAACACGGAGATAGATATTCCTCTACTTTTCTCAAATATTGATATTATATTTCCTGTGGACAGGCAGAAGATAAATACTATAGATGTAAATTTTGAGTGGTATGGGAAACCGGATAGTATTTATGAACTTGTTTATTCTCTGAATGAAGATCTTTCTGAATGTATAACTATTCCAATAGATACAATGATTGCATCTGTTCATATCTTAAAGATCAGTCATTACCACTATTTTCTTTTTGGATTTTTATTAATAGGATATAAGAATCGTTCAGGATACCTTATCCGGATTTTGTTAATACTAATTGCTTTGCTGCTTTTCACAGAATGCCGGATCTCTGATGATGTTCTTTCTACAGAGACTCAAATCAGATTTTCACACACTATTTCCAGCCTTGAGACAGATGTTAATTATTTCTGGAAGATCAGGGCCAATACAGGAAATGCCGTATTCAGCAGTGAAACTATAACAAGATCTTTTTTTATTAATGGAGAGGGATAATGGAATTCAACTCAAATCCGATCAGTTATAGAGAAAAAGCAAATATCATATACAGCAATCTGATCCCTGATAAAGATAAATTCTTTTCACTATTTGAAACTACCGGATGGAATGATTATTACAATTTAAACAGAGATGAATTGATTTCTGCCATTTCTGCAAGTTGGTATATGATTGCAGCATATAAGGATAATTCATTAGTAGGATTCGGCCGAATAATATCTGATGGAATACTTCATGCGTTGATCGTGGATATGATCGTTCATCCTGGATTTAAAAAAAGAGGAATAGGAACAATGATCCTTAAATCTCTTTTAGATCAATGTAAAAAACACAATATCCGTGATATCCAATTATTCTGTGCAAGAGGGAAAACAGAATTTTATAAAAGGAATGGGTTTGTTATAAGGCATGTTACTTCTCCCGGGATGGAGCTGCAGAGTTATAAATCCTTCAAGGAATCGTGATCTGAATGACTATGGGAAAAATACTCATTAAGAACGGCCGACGTTATTATTTTGTCAATAAGAATGAAATTAATTTCATAGAGTCGGAGGGGAGCTATTGCCGGCTATTTTGTGATGAGAAAAGCTATGTGGTGAAGAGGTCATTAATTTTCCTCGAAGAGGAACTTGGGCCTGACGAATTCATGCGAGTGAACAAATCTACCATAGTCAATATTGACAGGATAAATGAGATGAGGGAGTCGGAGAACAACAATTTTGTAATAGTTCTTAATAATAATAAAACTCTGCAGTGGGGTAGGAGATACCGGGAGAGACTGGTAAAACTCATAAGGATCTAAAATGAAAAAGAACAAGAAATGTAGTTATTATAAAATCATTAGACAAGGAGAGTAGCAATGAAAACAAGAATATTCTGGATCTTCGGGGTCCTTCAAAGTCTGTCATTAGCAGCAATTATATTTCTCTTATTCAGGTCTTTAAATTTGATAAGCGGGGAATGTGTTATCGGGTTAGATACTCAAATACTTCTAAGTATCACTTTTCCGTTATTCTTCTTAATTGTTGAGTATATTATATATTCTAAAAAAGTGTCTTGAATTCTCCGGATGCGGTTTAGGCAGTAAAAAACAGATTCAGGGAATCATAAAAATGAAAACAGATAAGATAATGGATGAATTTTCTAAAGATACGGATTCAACAGATGCTACAAATGATCTTAAGAAGTTAAGGGATACACTTATAAAAAATTATCTTTTGAGCAATTGTGTTAGTGCGAATGTTCCGCTGAAGAATTTTATGGGAGAATTTGAGAAGGAGTTGATCTGCCGGGCATTAAGAGTGTCAGGTGGAAGTCAGAGGATAGCATCATTTATTCTCGGGCTTAAACCAACCACCCTCAACGAAAAGATAAAGAAGTTTAAAATAAGGGAGACAAGGAAAATCAGGAGCCAGGAGGACCTCAAGTATTTCCTTAAGGATATTAGTACTTCCCTCAGGTAATTGAAAGGTCAGAAAAGTGTTATCTGATTTTTTTTTGTATAAAAGCAAGAGTCAGGAATGCACTTATGGAAGATAAAAATACTGAAAGAATGGTTCCCAGATATAAACCGAATAGTACGTAGAAATATCTTACTCCTATTGAGAAAATAACAATTGTTATCATTCCTGTTAGCAGCAGGGGTTTTGTTAATGCTTTTGAAAATCTCATTCCGTAGGACCTGTATGAAATAGTAAGTGTTGATATGAACATCGCTGGAAAAGCAGCAAATATTCCTCCAAATACTGGCCCTCCTATTTTGGAGAGCAATACAGCTAATGTGATTAATAAACCTCCGAATAGAGATCTGATCGTTATTTGAGAGGATGAATATATGATCTTTTTTTTTATATTAGATCCGGAACCTGAAATTTTTTTAAGACCAAAAACTAAAAAAATAAGAATAATTAAGTACAACAAAAGATTTAGAAGATAATTTGACGGTTTCAGAATTGCTAAGATCAGAGCTCCTGAAAACCATATAGAAAGCCCTGCTGATAAGGCGAAGTAAAGTCCCTTCTCAACATACTTTGCATAAATGAGAAGAAACATCCCGGTCATTGCATATGACAGGGGGAAAATGGTTGCAGCACTTGAAGCAATGTGCGGTGATTGGGAATATCCTATGAAAAAAAAGGATAATAAAGCCGTTGATGGCAATCCGGCTATGAATCCACTGATCTTACTTCCGAATTTTTTCCCGATGGAGATCGAGAAATAGATCCATGCTGTTCCGGTAAAAAAGGTCAGTACTAATCTTAACAGGAATAATGTGTCCATTTTTTTTTATAACTAAATAGAATGATGCAATTTAAGCACTTTGGCAAATATTTTATAATTAGTCAAATTAATTCGCCCTGTGTAAAGAGTATAAATTCATGAATGAAATTATTCATGAGAATAATTTCTCATTTTCAAAAAAACGATTTAATACTCATGTTTATTAAAAAATTATATATATAATGATAGAAATAGTAATTGCTGTGAAAGGGGGAATTATTGATTGAGATAAAATTATTAACAGGGGTAAACATTAAGACAATACACAATTGTTTTAGAAGAGCCTTTTCAGATTATGTTGAACCTTTTGATCTCACTTTTCCACAACTTAAATATATGATCGAGAGGCGTGGATACAATGAGGATATTTCTTTTGGTGCTTTTGATGATGGTAAACTTATAGGGTTCACTTTAAATGGGAAAGGAATATGGGACAGCCTTCCTACTGCATATGATACCGGTACAGGAATTATAAAAGAGTATAGAAAAAAGGGACTGGCAACAAAGATTTTTAATGAATCTCTCCCGGTTTTAAGGGATAATGGAGTAAAACAATATCTTCTTGAAGTAATAAAATCAAACACTAAGGCTTTTGACCTCTATAAAAAAGCGGGATTTTCAGTAGTCAGGGAATTTGACTATTTTGTTTCTAAAATTTCTGATATAAAACTCACACAAAGCGTACTTCCAAATTCATATAGTTTCCAGAATGATATAAAGCCGGATTGGGAACTTTTAAGAAGCTTTTGGAATTTTGTACCTTCATGGCAGAATTCAATAGAATCGATACAAAGAAAGGAATCCAATTTTAAAATAATCGGAATATCTTTTAAAAAGAATATAATCGGATATGGAATTGTTGAACCGGAAACAGGAGATATACCACAATTTTGTATTGAAAAAAGTCATAGAAACCGGAAATTAGCTACTCTACTTTTTTCTGAATTATTAAAATATTCAAAAAATAAAGAGATCAAGGTCCTTAATACAATAGTAGAATATAAACCAATAAAAAAGTTTATGAAAAGTTTAAATATCTCTCCGGGCCTGGGGCAATATGAAATGATCCTCAGTTTGTAATGTGAAATAATTGTTATCAGATGTAATAGATTTTCATATAATTTTTGATAATAAACTATCTACTTAAAAAAACAATTGCAAATGAGTTTAGCTATGGTATTTTTTTAAACCTGATATTTTCAGGGTCTCTCCGAAATAGATCCTGTGATAATCTTTTTTTGGATAGTTCTTGTCTATCAAAGGGTCAAGAAAATGCTCCGGTTTGAAATCATCCCAATATATCTTTTTGCACTCTATGATAAGTTCTGCTTCTTTAAAGGATGGAGAAGGGACAATAACGGATGGAGTTGGATTGAGTTTGGTTTCGGATATTTTGTCTCCATCTCTTCCGGATTTTGTTCCCAGCAATGTAAGGTCATCTCTGTATTGTCTGTCAAAAGCAGAGAGAGTAAAGTGTTCATACTTTTCAATAAACTCAATAGTGTATCTTCCAGGACGTACAACAACTGCTGCAACAGGCTTATTCCACATTATTCCTAAAAATCCCCATGCTACGGTCATTGTGTTAAAGTGCTGAGTCTCCAAGTCGCCGCTTGTTAACAAAAACCATTTGTTGTACCAGATATCATTGATCTTCACACTCAGTTTATTATTGGGTATATTTATCAATTCCAAATTTCCTCCTTTCTAAATTTCGTTTATAAGTATTATATGGTTTGTAATGGTAAACTCCATGAGAATATGTTCTTATTTTCAGGAAAATAGACAGAATATTGCAATTCACTTTCTAATTGATGATTTCCTGGCTACGTTTTTTTGATGTTATATTTCAAATATATGAATTATCTGACCTGATATTATTTTTTTTGTAATTTTATCAAGACTTTATATGTAATATCCCGTTTCTGTATAACCGGTTCTCCTCGATATAAGTTTGATGTCAAAAACTCCATGTTTATTTTTCTTTATTGGAAAGGAAACTGAATGTTAAGAGGTGACAGAAGATTTTTTCTGATCTTAAATAAGGAGACTTATTATGAAGAAATTATTCACATTACTTGTGGCGGTTGCAGTTCTATGCGGACTGTCATTTGCACAGGGATCGACATCAGACATTTACGGAACGGTAGTATTGCCTGATGGATCATCAATCCCCGGAGTAGCGGTAACACTTACCGGTGATGTTGTCGGTGAAAAAGTTACGGTTACATCCGAACAGGGGAACTTCAGATTCCTGGGGCTTTCCCCGGGAATGGTTGAATTAAAGTTTGAACTCGAAGGGTTCAAAACTGTAATTCAGAAAGGGGTAAGACTGTTTGTTGGTAAGAACAAAACTTTTAACGTTCAGATGGAAACGACCAAGTTAAAAGAGGTCATAGAAGTTAAAGGTGTAGCCAGTGCTGTAGATACAAGGAAAACCACTGTTTCCGTAAGTGTATCAAAGGAGATGATCCAATCTCTTCCGACCGCGAGGAACCCGTGGACGATCCTTAACCTTGTTCCCGGAATGATGGTTGACAGGGAAGATGTCGGTGGTAATGAATCCGGTCAGCAGTCCGGATTTTACGGTAACGGAGGGAGTGATGCGGATGTAACATGGAATGTTGACGGAGCTAACATAACAGACCCGTCTGCTATCGGTGCGGCACCCACATACCTTAATGTTAACACTTTTGAGGAACTCCAGGTAACAGTCGGTTCAAATGATATTACTGCTCAGACAGGCGGCACTCAATTGAACTTCGTCACGAAGAGGGGAGGTAACAATTACTCAGGTGATTTCCATCTATATGTTGAAGATGAAGCCTGGGAGATGAGTCAGACCACTCCTCAGAGTATGATCGATTCAGGGCTTGAAGCTCCGGGTATATTAAGATTGTATCAATACGGAATAAACTTCGGTGGCCCTATTGTAAAGGACAAGGTATGGTTCTTCGGTTCGTGGGGTATCCAGGATATCCATTCCAAAACTATTGCCCAGACCGAGGATGCAACCTGGCTGGCAGCAGGCTATGCAAAATTAAATGTCCAGTTTGGTAATACGGCGGGTGACTTTACCTACACCTATGATGACAAGAAAAAATGGGGAAGAGCTGCATATGGAGCCGCCAGTCAGAGTGCCGGATCTCTCTGGGACCAGTATGGACCCGGATCTGTTATGCATGGATCTTTGCAGCAGATCATAGGCAACCTGATGTTGACTGCAAAATTTGCATATACTGACGGTGGATTTGCACTGGATCCAAAAGCCGGTGAACTTGTGGACGGATCTCTGACAGGCCCGGACAGGATGCAGTATTCAAAACCATCATTCTACAATGACGGGAACATGTATTATTATGGAACAGACAGAAACTCACTCAACTTTTCACTTAATGGTAACTACTTTGCTGAGGGTGTAATGGGTGGTGATCATGAGATCAGATTCGGAGTTGACTATTATACAGCTGACACACAAACAAGTATCTATTTTCCTAACCAGAGGACTCTGACACAAAGGGATAGAGGAGACCCTACATCTGATAAAGCGATCTGGTGGACAACAAATGGAATTGAGAACCTTGGATTCAAGAGGAGATCATTCTATCTGTCCGATACAGCTACATTCGGGAAACTGACAGCAACTTTTGGTGTCAGATATGATAAAGAGGAGGGATCGCACAATGAGACCACAGTTCCGGGATTAACATTTAACGGCACTCCGATATTCACTGCATATATGGGAGACCTTACAATCGCTGGAAAGGATGTTCCTGCGGCATTTGAGGTCATTTCACCGAGGTTATCTTTTACTTATGATATCTCTGGAGATGGAAAGAATGTTGTTAAATTATCTCTTGCAAGATATGGAGGGCAGAGTGGACAAACATTAACAGACCATACATGGACCGCATGGGCAAGAGAGATCGATGTTGCCTGGAATGACAATGGAAATGGAATAGTTGAGATGGGTGAGTGGAGTGAAAATATCGAAGACTGGTTATACTGGAATATTAACGAACAGGATCCTTATGCAACAGAGAGCAGAAATAAATATGATCCGGACCTGAATACACCTCTACTTGATGAGTTGATAATTTCATTTGAGAAAGCATTTGGAAATGACCTTGTCGTATCTCTGACAGGCCTCTATAAGAACAGGCATAATCTGCTGTGGTACAGGGGACAAATGCCGGATGGATCACTCGAAACCGCAGCTAACTGGTATATAGGCGGCACACATACTTTTTCGAATGGTAAAACCAAAGAGTATTATCTCCAATACACCAGGCCTCTGGGAAACACATTAACAAACCACAGTTCTGACTATAGTGATAAGTATACATCGATTCAATTTGCAGTAACCAAGAAGTTCTCAGATAAGTGGATGCTGGATGCATCATTCTCCTATGCTGACTGGAAGGAAGCAAGGACTAAATCAGAATATTTTGACAACTATTATGGAACAGACCTTACAAATTTTGACTTCTTTGATGGCGGGGCAGTTGCACCGGAAGCTGGCGGATCGGGTTTAACCGATATATTCATTAATGCCAGGTGGCAGTTCAAACTTGCCGGATTGTATAAGCTCCCGTGGGGGCTTAACCTTACAGCTGTTTTCACAGCCAGAGAGGGGTACGTAATTCCTTATTATGAAGAGTACTACAGGCCGGGCCTGGGATGGGATCAGATATATGAACCGGACAAGAAGATCGGTGACGACAGGCTGCCGACATTCTGGATGCTGAACCTCGGATTGGAAAAAACATTCGAGGTGTCAGACACAGTTACAACTACAGTGTTTGTTGACGGGTACAATATTACCAATAACGCCACAACACTAAAAGTTAATGCTGTTCTCGGAAGTAGTCAGGGTGATATTCTCAGGGTACTTAATCCCGGGATATTCCAGTTCGGAGTAAGAGTTAACTTTTAATATCTCAGAACGATATTAAATATACGGGCCGCTCCTTCCGGGGCGGCCTTTATATCTTTATGAGGGACGTAGCGCATTTTTAACTTCATGTGTCAGTAAGAATCGAACAAAGATTAAACGGTTTTTTAGTTTCCTGGATAACATGTTATTATTGAATAGTAATGAAGAACAGAGATTTTTTTATATCATCGGTTTTTGTTGTTTTTATGTGGCTGGTCTATTTAATAATACGAGCAATCGTTTTTATTTATAAAAGTCCTGATTTACTAAATTATATAATTGGATCTGGAATTTATCAGTTTATTGTGTTTTCGATTTTTACAATTTTTCTATTTTATTTATTTAAGAAATATTTCTATAATAAATCTTTAAATAAAAAAAGAATTTTAATCTTAGTTTTAGCATTACTTGTCTCATCATGCATTATTAATATATTTATCGGAATCCATACTTATTTTTATTTTCAAAAATTTAATATTACTTTCGGAGGATTTATTTTAGGAAGTGCGATGAATATATTTACTTTAGTCCCTTTCTTAGGACTTTTTTTTGTTCTTAAATTATTAAAAGAGAAGGATGATGAAAAACTTAAAACTGAAGAGGCAAAAAACCTGGCAAGAGAGGCAAAACTGGAGATGTTATCTTATCAGTTAAATCCCCATTTTCTTTTTAATGCTCTTAATACCATAATGGCATTAATTGATTATGATAAAGAGGAAGCAAGGGAGATAATAACTGATCTATCTGACTATTTAAGAT
>JAOZUQ010000074.1 GCA_029938635.1 Candidatus Aminicenantota bacterium | reverse complement strand
TAGGCACGTCAAATTCTAAACGTGTGAATAATACCTATATTAAAGGGTATTTCAGCCGTTACTTGTGACTGCATTGTGTTTCGTAATCAAAAGGTCCCCAGTTCGACTCTGGGCATCGGCTTTCTATTACTACGTTTTCAGCTTCCGGATTAAAAAGTATCTCCTTTTTGTGTCCAAAATGTGACCATGAAAAACCATATCCAGCCATATTAAATCCTTTATTATAGGGGATAAGCACCAGGAGCATTTGATTATAAGCCTTTTGAACCAGGAATAAAAAAAGAGAGGAAAATTTTTTTTAAGAGTTATACAATAAATGGGGGCAGGTCAATGTTAAGAGGCGTGTTACTTTACGAGTAAATCGGTGTATAGATTTACGAGTTTTTCCGGTTTAGATTTTCAAAGTATTGATATGGGATATGATTAACCAGGAAAAGTAGAATTAATAAATATATTTTATCTCCTTGCAACCTTGCAATATGAAAGTGTATCTTGTAATATACAAACATGATAAAGAGGAATTTAGAAAAACAAATATTGGATTCATTAAAACATTTCCCGGTTGTAGCTATTCTTGGTCCCAGGCAGGTAGGGAAAACAACGCTGGCAAAAGAAATTAAAAAAAAGGTATCCAAAAAGGTAATATATTTAGATCTTGAACTGACATCCGACCTGAACAAACTCAATGAACCGGAACTATTTCTTGGTCAATTTGATTTTTCCACTCATATGATCATTATTGATGAGATCCAAAGGAAGCCTCAACTATTTTCTCTATTGAGGGCTCTGATAGATAATAACAGAATGCCCGGGTCATTTCTCATTCTTGGTTCTGCTTCGCGTGATTTAATCAAACAATCATCAGAAACCCTTGCCGGTAGGATAGTTTTTCATGAACTGACTCCATTCACTCTCGATGAAGTTGGAGGATCCGGAAAAAATGTTAAAAGACTATGGGAGTGTGGAGGATTTCCAGAAAGTTATCTAACCAAGGATACTAATTCAAGTTACTTATGGAGAGAAGCATTCATAAGAACTTACCTGGAAAGAGATATTCCACAGTTGGGTATACATATCCCCTCTCCTCAGTTAAAAAGATTCTGGACAATGATCGCTCATAATCATGGTCAACTGTTTAATGCCAATCAACTGGCAAAGGGGCTGGGAGTCAGCGCTCCTACAGTTCGGCATTATTTATCTATTTTGGAGGAAACATTTATAATCAGGCAAATAAGACCATACTATTCGAATTTGAAGAAAAGACTTATTAAGTCACCGAAAATATATGTAAGGGATACAGGTCTTCTTCATAATTTACTGATGATAAACACATATGATCAACTCCAGGGGCATCCTTCTTTGGGATATTCATGGGAAGGTTTTGTTCTGGAACAAATCTTAGACTCTCTTCCAGTTGGATGGGATGCTTATTTCTATCGGACTGCAACTGGAGTGGAAATAGATCTGATTTTGATTAAACATGGAAACAAACCTATCGCTGTTGAAGTAAAGTATTCTTTATCACCCAGACTCGGAAAAGGATTTAATATGGCTTTTGATGATCTGAAATGTGAGAGAGGATTTGTTATAAATCCAGGTAATGATATTTACCCGCTGAAGGATTCTGTAACTACTTTACCAGTCTCAAAAATTAAAGAAATATTTAAATAATACTTATTTCAAGAGTAGAATATTCCGGTACTTTATACTTTTTTTTCCCTGATTGCTATAATTTAAAACAGATGGAAAGGTATTTGAATTACCCCTTCTTTGAACCAATATACGGCGGGTCGTATAATGATCTTGAAAAATTGAAAAGGTCTAAAAGAGTCATATTTCATGGTCACAATTTGGACACATTTTAGTCGTGTCAAATTTCAAATGTGTGAATAACGCCTATATTAAAAGATATTTCACTCGTTTTTGTGACTACATTGTGTTTCGTAATTAAAAGCTCCGAGTTCCGGCGACGGAACAATTCGGAGATAGAGACGCGACCATAAGGAGCGTCCCCCTAATTCAACTCAACTCCGCTCATCGGCTGTTCTTATAGCATGATTAATTTATTTTTCAGTTGAAAAACTTTAAAAAATATCGTACCATAACACCATGAGTGTAGTTAGAACGCAAAAACTAAAGAAACTGTTGCAATTAAACAGGGAGATCCCTCTCACAACACAAAAGCTGAAGAATATGGAGGTTAATAATACATTGATCCAAAGGTATAAAGAGAGCAACTGGATCGAGTCTATAGGAAGGGGAGCATATAAATTTCCTGAGGCAGAATTGTCTTTTGAAGGAATGATACACTCGCTTCAAACGGACCTTTCTCTTTATGTATATCCAGGCGCAAAGACCGCACTTGAAATGGCTGGTATCCGGCAATACTATCGTGAAAAAGAGAAAATATATTTATTTACTGATAGCAAAACTAATCTTCCACTATGGGCCGGGAATTATAGATATGAAAGAGAACTACGGGTAATCAAATCATCCAAATGGGATGATAAGGAATTTTTAGTTAATCCGAATACGAAAGGCTTTGAATTCTTTATCGCATCAAAGGAATTGGCAATAGTACAACAGATAGAGCTTGTTGGAAAAGGTGAAAGCTTTGAAGAGACTGCACAACTATTTGAATTGCTTGACAGTATGGATCCGAATCTCTTAAAAAAAATTTTAAAAAATGCATCAAAAAGGAGCAGGCGAATATTTAAATTCTTTTCTGATTTTTACAGGCATCCATGGAATAAACATATTAGTAAAAAAGTCCTTGATTCCGGCAATTCTGTTATAACTATTGAAAAGGGTGGAAAATATCTGAGTCAGTATAAATTGGTTATACCGGAGGGTTTTAATGTTTGAAAAAAAATACCTGGATCAGGTCAGAATCATTCTTGATGTCCTGCCATTTATTAGAAAATATGGAGAGTTTGCCATTAAGGGTGGGACTGCTATAAATTTCTTTGTTTTCAATCTTCCAAGACTTTCGGTTGATATTGATCTGTGTTATCTGCCGGTTGAAGAAAGAGATAAATCTTTTGCCCGAATGAATAAGATTATGGAAGAGATCTCAGAATCGATAAAGGCCAGATTCCCCGATTACTCTCTGAGTTTAAACAGGAGTGGAAATGCAAATATCGGTAAACTGATTATATCCGGCAATCATGTATCGGTTAAAATTGAGCCGAATGAGGTCTTGAGAGGATTCGTAAGGAAACCTGAAATTAAGAGCATTTCCAAAGAGGTGTCATCGATCTTTAACTTGTTACCGGAAGCAAGGATCCTTGCGGTCCCGGATCTGTTTGGAGGAAAAATTTGTGCAGCTCTTGACAGACAGCATCCGAGAGATTTGTTTGATATTCACATGATGATTCGAAACAGAATGTTCAACAGAGGGATCAGAAAAGTATTTTTGATCTATCTTGTCCAGTCAATCCGGCCAATATCAGAAATGCTGGACCCACATAAATTAGATATAAGTAAATCGTTTAATAATGAATTTTCAGGAATGATAAAAAAGAGCATCACTATTGATCAGTTATATTTTGCAAGAGATAAACTGATTAGTAAAATAAAAATGAATCTTACTGCTAGTGAGAAAGAGTTCTTATTATCAGTTAAATCAGGTGAACCCGATTGGAAGAAACTGGGGATCGGTGATTACTCACACCTACCGGGAGTTCAATGGAAGCTTCATAATCTTAACAAAATGAGTAAAACGAAAAAAGCTGAAGCATATAATAAACTGAAAGAAGTTCTTTTTTCATAGTCACAATTTGGACACATTTTAGTCGCATCAAATTACAAATGTTTGAATAACGCCTATATTAAAAGATATTTCAGGCGAGTTTTGTGCCTGTATTATGTTTCGTAAAAGCAATGAGAGAAACTGGTGTTTTGTAAACGGAAAAATTTTTGAAGTAAGTACAAAAATATTTAGATTCATGAAAAATAATGAGATATTTAACTCGAAAGTTTTATTAAACTATATAGAAAGGGGGGGGGATGAAAAAGAAATTATTAGTTTTTATAGCTTTCATATTGATATTCTCACTAATTCAGTTTACAAGTGATAAAAAGAAAGAATCGTCATCAAAGGTAAACAATGTCAAACTGAATGCAAAAAATGTCACCGCTGTTAAAGATATAATTAAGTTCGCAAAACCGATGCAGGGATCAAAGATATATAACCCGACTATCAATGGCAATGCTATTACTTTTTATAGTATTTCAGTAGGTCCGGGCCCCTTTAATATATACCTTTATGATGCTACAAAAACCAAGTTAATTAAAAAACTATATAGCGATACAGCTAATAAAAAATATGCATCAGGTATTATCAACGTACTTAAATCTGTAAAAAGTGGGAAATATACCTTAAAAGCAACCAATGCCAATAATGAACAGATTATCGGTTTCAGCAAAATGTTTATGTATTTTAACAATACTGAGGTTACTATTAAGAAAAAGCCTGTGATTGTAATAAAGAAGGATTAATACATAACCACCCAGATCCAGCGACCTGCCCTATGTACAATCACTTTTGTTTTTCTCCTTTCAGCTATCTTTTTAAATATCTCTCTCAATGTTTCCAGATTGTGACCATAAAATACCAGATTCAACCATATAAAATCCTTTATTATAGGGATAAATCAAGATAGGGCATTTGATTATCAATGCTGGGCCCCAGCAACACATCAAAAGAAATTAATAATTTGTTCCATGAGGAATCTATTATTGGCGCAGGTCAAGTACCGGGATTTTGTCTGTATTAAGCCGGAATATAATAGATATTTAAAGCACAGCACATATATGAGCGATGAGCACTTATATAAACTTGATAGAAAGATAATAAAATAGTTGACAAATAAAAAAAATAATTTATAATGTTTATGTAAAAAAAATATTAAATCAGGAGGTTAACATGGCTATTCAAAGATTCAGGCCTTTCGGTGAAATGCAGACCATTCAGAATCAGGTCAATCGCTTGTTTGATGTTTTTTTCAATCGGGAGATTGATGAAGGTTCTGATTTTTCAGGAGTGTGGTACCCCAGAGCAAACATCCATGAAGCCAAAGATGAATATGTGTTTCATGTGGATGTGCCGGGTTTGAAAAAGGATGATATCCATATTGAGTTCAAGGATGGCGCCATCATTTTCAGTGGTGAACGGAAACATGATGACACCTTCAAGAGCGAGGAAACCACACGTGTCGAGGTGGCATATGGAAAATTTTACAGATCCTTTGTGCTCCCGTCCGCGGTAAATCAGGATAAGATCAAAGCCAATCTGAAGGACGGCGTGCTCGAGGTCCGTATTCAGAAAGCGGAAGAAGCAAAGCCCAAATCCATAAAGATCACCTCTGACTAGGCAGGAGATCTGAGCCAGCCTGTATAGTATTTCCGGGGGATATTCCTGCGGGAAGTCCCCCGGGTTTCTTTCAGTGTGGAAATGAACAAAAAACAATCCTGGAGGTTAGACGTGCCGGATAACTTTTATATCATACTCGGGATCAGCAAAAATACAGATGAAGATATGATAAAAAGCGCGTATAGAAAAATAATCAATGACTGTCATCCAGATAAGTCCGATTCTCCAGGAGATCTGAAACGCTTTTTAGCCGCCAGGGAGGCCTATGAAACCCTCGGTGACGATAAAAAAAGAAGGGATTATGACCAATCCCAGGCTGTACTGGCGAGAAAGAGTAGAAGGAGTTCTGCGAAGACCCGGGAAACCGGAGGAAGGAGCCGGCCTGACAAAATGAGAGGAGTGTTTTCCCCCTATCAAGATATCATTCATATGTTGTTCGATGGTAAAAGGACAAGTAGTGACCCATTGCCGGAGGATTATTACATAGAATTAATTCTCTCCTCAGAAGAAGCCAGGAGAGGGGGGGGATTTTAAGGTCACGGTTCCAATGGAAAAAGTGTGCCCTTTCTGCAGCACTGGCTTTTTGCCCGGTTTTCAGTTTTGCCGCTTCTGCAGAGGCATGGGCACAGTAGTTAAACAATTAGGTGTTTGGTTATGGATACCGGAAAATGTTACTAGCGGGACCGAAGTATTTATTCCCCATCCCGGGAGTAACCGGCGATTGAGGGTGGTCATACTGACTGGGAATTTTCCGGAGCGTTTGTGTGAGTAAAAAAAGTGAAAACCATACCAAAGGAGGAAAAAATGAAAAAGAAAATTTTAATTTATCTGATTTGCTTTTTGTCCGGAGCTTTTGTTTTCGCATTGGCGTCACCCTTATTTCAACCGGCGCCTGATCAAGAATTTCAGGTTCCTGCCGATTCTGCTGTTGTGACCAGTACAGCCGGTTCAGCGGGAAAGTCTCCTTTTGATTTTGTTCCACTGGTGAAGAGAGTTAAGCCGGCGGTGGTTAAAGTGAAATCCGAAGCCATTGTGGAAACCGGCAGCTCAATGTTCGGCGATGACTTCTTCAGAGATGATTTTTTCGATCGTTTTTTTGGTTATCGAAATCCCCGAAAAAAACAGAAGGTCTCCGGTGTGGGAAGCGGTTTCTTTATCTCCGATGACGGATACATTCTCACCAATCATCATGTGGTAAAAAATGCCATTAAGATCAGGGTGGTGGATATAGATAACAATGAGTACACAGCAAAGAAAGTGGGTGTGGACCCCAGGACGGATCTGGCCCTTCTGAAAATCAAGAAGTCAGGCACCCCATATATCAAGTTGGGAAATTCAAACCGTGTTGAGGTGGGAGAATGGGTACTGGCTATCGGAAACCCGTTGGGGCAGGATCTGACAGTGACGTCGGGGATCATTTCAGCAAAGGGAAGAGAACTGAGAGGGCTGGAAGTGGATTATCAGAATTTCATTCAGACTGATGCCCCTATTAACCAGGGAAATTCCGGCGGTCCGCTGGTAAACCTCGCCGGGGAAGCCATCGGGATCAACACGGTGATTATCTCACCCTCGGGGGGCAATGTGGGGATCGGTTTTGCCATTCCCAGCAATATGGCATCAAAAGTGATCAATGACCTGAAGGAGAAAGGGGAAGTCACCAGGGGCTACCTGGGTGTGCTGATCTCTGATGTATCCGAATCCGAAGCAGAGGATTTTGATCTTCCCAAGGGAGGAGTGCTTGTGGCAAAGGTCGAGCCGGATACTCCGGCACAAAAATCGGGACTTAAAAGGTATGATCTGATCGTTGAAGTAAACGGCATTCCGGTGAAGACAGCGATGGAACTGAAATCCAGTATTGCCAATTCAGATCCCGGTGATATTCTAAAATTAAAGATATTGAGAGGAGATAAAGAGGTACTGGTAAAGGTAAAAGTCGAGGAAGCCCCCGACACGGAAAAGATCCGGGCCGAAAGTTCCTTTGATGATACTATCGATTTGGGCATGATCCTGCGGAATAATACTCCTGCATATGCGCGCAAACATGAACTGAAAACCTCAAAAGGGATCGTGGTAACCACTGTGAATAGAGGGAGTATCGCATCGGAAAACGGAATAAAACCCGGGGATGTAATACTGGCAGTAAACCGTCGTGAAATAGAGGATGTGGATGATTTCAGAAGAATAATGGGTGAGAAAAAGGAGGGATCAAGGTTTCTGCTGTTCATAGACCGGTATGGATCACAATTGATCATGCGTTTTAAAATACCGGACTAACCTGTGTTCGCCTCCATCTAAATTGAGAGCGGAGTTCGCTCCGCTCTCTTTTTTTTAATCCCCACAGGGTCTTCCGCAGGCCCAGCTGACGGGTTTAAATTCATTGATCCAGAATAGAACTGTAAGTAGAGGTAAAAACATGGCCTTTTTCATGGTCACAATATGGACACATTTTAAATTGTCACATCAGAAATAGTTTGCAAATAGCCTATATAATAGAATATATATTGGTGCGATTTGTGAGGCATTGTGTTTCGTAATCGTAACGCCAATAATTGAAAAACCAGTGTATTTTATCATTTTATATTGTTTGTCAGATTAGATGTTGAATTCTGAAATGTACTTTTTGTGAAAACCAATCATATTTGAAAAAACATTTTGATCTGCAAGTTGCAAAGCATTTATATAGTTATTTCGAATTTCAGTTGAAAGAATAAGATCATTCTCCGGAAATTTCAATGTCAGGCCAGAGTGATCCTTTAGCAGTAGATTAACTGCAAGTCTGGCCCATCTTCCATTGCCATTGTTAAATGGGTGAATATAGGCTAATCGGTGATGAGTTCTTGCAGAAATTTCAATAATATTCATGGAATTGTGCAACCAGTAATCAAGATCATCCAGAAACTGTTTTATCTCAATATCTATATTATAAAAGTTTACGCCAATATTTTTTTCGGTTCGTCTTTTCTTTCCCGCCCATTTCCATACTTTCCCAAACATTTCCTTATGAAGTTTAAAAAGACTATCATTAGAAAAAGCAAACTGTTTTCCTGATAAAAGATATTTTTTAGTAGCCGAAGTTATATTTGTAAACTCTGCATCATTCAGTTCCGATTTGGTAGTAATGTATTTTGGGATCAAACCCTCAAAGTCCTCCGGAGTTAATGGTGTTGCTCCTGAAGGAAGTGAGGAATTAATCATTTTTCTTTCTTTTACTCCACAGAATAGATCTCCTTTTTTGAAGGATTTCATTCTTAAGGTTTTCAACTTGACGCTTACTTTCTGTTTTGGAAGGCGTTTGAACTTCTAATGCAGAACTAGCCTCGCTGAAATCTATCAATTCTTTTGCTTTTTTGTTTGCAAGATCATCAAGAAGATTAATGATGTTAAGACGGGGGATCAGGGAAATTTTTAATTCGGTATTTAAGGCTTCAGCAATTTTATATAATGTTATAATTTTCGGCATAGCTTCACCATTTTCAATTTTCTTAATTGCTCGTGTTGTTCTTCCGACCTTTAAAGAAAGTTGTTCCTGGGTCATTCCCAAAGCTTCTCTAAGAGTTTTTATCTGAGAATTGAATTCAGGGTAGTTTTGCAACCACCCGGGTAGCTTATCTATTGATTTAAACTTATTAGCAATTTGTTCTGTAAAAAAATATTTTTCCATGTAATTATATTATTGGAAATAATTATAATTGTCAAGAATTATGGGGAAATATAAATTCCCCTAAAAAGGTTTTAAGGGGAACTATAAATTCCCCTAGAAATGGTGTTGGTAATCTTTTCCCCAAATTCTGGATTTAGATTTAATGTTACTATTTTGATAAATAAATTAAATGACAAAAATCTGGAAATAGCAAAATGGATTGTATTTCATAGTCACAATTTGGACACATTTTTGTCACGTAAAATTTCAAATGTGTGAATAACGCCTATATTAAAGTATATTTGAGGCAGTTTTTGTGACTGCATTGTGTTTCGTAATTAAAAGCGGGCGGTTTCCGTCCGGCGGAAACATACGCCCGATAGCGACGCGACCCAAAGGAGCGTCTTCCTTTTTCGATTCCATTCTGGGCATCGGCTTTCTATTACTACGTTTTCAGCCCCCCGGGTTTCAAATACCCCTCTTTTGAGACAAAATTGTGACCATTATAAACCATATCTAATAGTATTGAACCCAATATTATAGGGGCAAAACACAAGGAGCATTTGATAATCAAGCACTGGCTCCGGTAGCATAATAGAAGAGAAAACATTTTGCCAATGAGTGATTTATAAATGGGGGCAGGTAGCTCCATTTTGAATTCATTGAACAATTCTTATGAGTCTAATATAATTCGTGTAGAAAATGATAAGGACAAAGAGAAATCTTATTTTTTTATTACTTAATATTCTGATTTTATTTAATTTTATTCAGGCTGATAAGATTTTAAAAGAAATAAAGGAAAAAGATATAGATCAGAAAAAAGTACAGCAAAATTCTAATAAGAATAAATTAAAATATATAAAACTATCCAAAGACCTAAAAACCATAATGGAGGATCAAAAATATGAAGGTGAACCATTAATAGTAAAATTTAATAAGACTGATATTAAATCAGTCATAGATCATTTCTCCGAAGTATTAGGTTACAAAATTAAATCAGATCCGGAATTAAAAGGGAGAATCTCTTTCAGTTCAGATAATGTTCCATGGAATATTGTCCTGGCAAAATTTTTATTTGAAAATGAACTTGAAATGGTTTTTTCAGAAGGGCAGGCAATAATTCAAAAAAAATCACATAATTTTTTTAAAGGTTATTACTTTGTTATTTCTCTGGTTTTATTGATATTCATTTTGATTTTTAATTCCATCAAAATAAT
>JAOZUQ010000125.1 GCA_029938635.1 Candidatus Aminicenantota bacterium | reverse complement strand
TATCAGTAGATTTGAATGGAAAGATCCTTGATTTAAATGAGAGATTGCTTGAGTGGTTGGGATATGAATCTGAGGAGTTGGTAGGGAAGAATTTCGCAGAACTTGAATTTATGCCCGCTGAATCAAAAGCGAAGGTCATGGAAAAGTTTATACTGAGGATGAAAGGAGAGAAAGTCCTCCCTTACAGTGTTGATGTCATCACAAAATCGGGAGAGCAAAAGGTCGGACAGGTAGTTGCAGAAACCATTAAAGATCGTGATGGAAAGGTTGTAAAAGATCTGGTAATGATATCGGATATTTCCGAAAAGCATAAGGAACAGGAAGAGTTCTATGAATCCCTGAAAAAGAGCTGGGCATTCTATCAGGCAATACCGGATCTTATTTTTATTATAACAAAAGACGGCACTTTTATTGATTTTAAAGCCGATCACGATTCTGATCTGGCTTTACCGACAGATCAGATAATCGGGAAAAATATTCGTGATTCCGGATTTTCCGAAAAATACCTTAACTTGATCAATCAAAATATTAAAAAAGCGATCAAGAGTGGTGATGTCCGTACTTTTGAGTATGAGATGTCGACCTCTCATGGTATCGGGATCTATGAATGCAGAATGGTCAGGCTGAATAAAAAGGAGTTATTGGCAATTGTAAGGGACATAACAAAACACAAGAGAATAAAAGATGAGTTAATATTGAAAAATGCTGTATTTGAGGCCAGTCTTGCAGCAAACAGCACAGCAGATGTAAATGGAAACATTACTCATGCAAATCAGTCATTTTTAACAATATGGGGATTTGATAGTGAAGATGAAGTGATAGGAAAGCCTGTTCCATACTTTTTCCAAAATGAAGAGGATGCGGTACCGGTATTTGAATCTTTGAATAAAGCAGGTGAGTGGAAAGGTGAATATATTGCCAGAAAAAAAAATGGAAACACCTTCATTTCTCAGGGATTTGCCTCGCTTGTTCATGATTCTTCGGGAAAGGTTTTAGGATATCAGTCTACCGTTCTTGATATCAGTGCTAGAAAAAAATCGGAAAAAGCCATTCGTAATAGTGAAAAGAGGTATCGGTCTTTATTTGAAGACAATAATGATGCTATATTTATTTTTAACCTGGAAGGTATACATCTGGAGGCGAATCTCAAAGCTGCAGAGATGCTTGGTTGTTCTGTCAAAGATCTTATTGGGAGGCCAGCTACAGATTTTATTGCAAAAAAAGAAAAAGAGAGCAGCAGTGGAAAAATAGAATCATTATTAAAGGGGAAAAAACTTCCAGTATATGAAAGGATATTCAGGAGATTTGATGGCACAGAATTCCCCGGAGAGATCAATGTTTCATTAGTATATGATAATGAAGGTAAACCGATCCATTTTCAGAGTATTGTCCGTGATATTACTAAACGTAAACAGACTGTTCTTGATGCTGAAAAAAGGCAGAAATTACTGGAATCTTTTCTGAATAATATACCTGAGGCGATTGTACTCCTTGATTCGTCCCATCATATAGTAGAGTGGAATCCCGGAGCTGAAAAAATGTTCGGGTATTTGCATGAAGAGGTGGTAGGAAAAAATATTGATGATCTTATTACAGATGGGGAATATCTGAAGGAAGCAAAAAAATTCACAAAAAAAGTTTTATCAGGGGAAGCAGTTTATCCTCATGAAACTGTCCGGTACAGAAAAGATGGTTCACCGGTGAATGTTATTGTGTCCGGATCTCCTGTGAAAACAAGAGGGAAACTGCAGGGAATAGTCGGAATTTATATTGATATATCAATGAAGAAAAAAGTTGAAGAAGAGTTGCAAAAAGCAGACAAACTGGAATCGTTGGCTATCCTGGCTGGTGGTATTGCTCATGACTTTAATAATATACTGGCTTCTATCCTGGTAAACATAGGACTTTTTGAACTTTATAAAGATGATGATTCCAAACGTGTTTCAAAGTTAAAAGAGATGGAGTCAGCTATTTTAAGAGCTAAAGATCTTACACAGCAACTTCTTACTTTTTCCAAAGGTAATGCTCCGATAAAAAATCCTGCATCTATCAATGAACTTCTTAAAGAGACAGTGAACTTCACTTTAAGCGGTTCTAATGTTAAGTGTGATTTCCATATTTCTGAAAACCTCAGGGAAGCTGAAATCGATAAAGGACAGATAAGTCAGGTTATCCAGAATATAATTATTAATGCGGTTCAGGCAATGCCGGAGGGCGGGACGATCAGTGTGAGTGCTGAAAATCTTGACGAAAAAGAGATAAAAGATCTTCCTCTGAATAAAAACAGATATATTAAAATGGAGTTCAAAGATCAGGGGATCGGTATTCCGGAATCTCAATTGAAGAATATTTTCGATCCGTTTTTCACGACCAAGCAGAAAGGGGGAGGCCTGGGTCTTGCAACAGCTTTCTCTATAATAAAAAATCATGACGGTTTTATCACCGTAGAATCAGAATTGGGGAAATCAACGACTTTTTGTGTTTATTTGCCGGCTTTGAAAACAAAAGAACTGAAAAAAGATAAAAAGGAGAGTGGTATTGTTTCGGGCAAGGGGAAAATACTTTTAATGGATGATGATGAAATGATATTAAGTGCTTCGGGCGGGTTGCTGGAACATCTTGGTTATATAGTCGAAGAAGCAAAAGATGGTGAAGAAGCAATAGAACTCTACAAAAAAGCAAAAGATTCTAAAGACCCTTTTGATGTTGTAATACTGGATCTGACCATCCCGAATGGTCTGGGGGGGAAAGAGGTTATTAAAAAACTTCTTAAAATTGACCCTGACGTAAAAGCGATAGCCACCAGCGGGTATTCTATTGATCCTATTATTGCAGATTATAGAAAATTCGGATTTAAGGG
>JAOZUQ010000124.1 GCA_029938635.1 Candidatus Aminicenantota bacterium | reverse complement strand
GAGCTGAAAAGACTTCCTCCCAAAAGCAGGTATTTTTCAGGATGGTATCGTGTAAAAAAAGGTGACAGCCTCTATTCAATAGCAAGAAAATTCCGTACATCTGTAACCAAGATCAAGAAAGTAAATAAACTGAGATCCAACCTGATAAGACCCGGGAAAAGACTCCTTATTCCAAGATAGTTCAAATCTTAAAAGAAATTAGTTGAAATTCAGCTCTTTTATATATAATATATTTAATATGTTTAATTTTAAATTAAGTACCACTCTATTTTGCGGGAATTCTTTCAAGATTTGTCTGAACATGTACTGAGACAATTCAACAGGAAAAAATATTGATAACAAAGATCAACTCTTCAATTTTAAATGGACTTGAAGTAATTAAAGCTGAGGTCGAAGTCGGATTCTCCAGAGGAATTCCCGGAGTAACGATTGTAGGCCTTCCCGATAATTCAGTTAAAGAGAGTAAAGAAAGAATAAAATTTGCAATAAAAAATTCAGGTTTTGATTATCCTGTCGGTGTAAAGATAGTAGTCAATCTTTCACCGGCAGATGTAAAAAAAGAGGGCTCATCGTTTGACCTTCCTATCGCAATGGGAATTCTTATGAATCAAAATAGTATCCCCAGTAAGCAATTTAAAGACTTTCTTTTTTTCGGGGAGTTAAATCTTGAAGGGAAGTTAAAACCTGTTAAGGGTGTCCTTAACTATGCCATTGCAGCAAAACAAAACAGCTTCAAGGGTATAATTGTCCCAATCGATAACGGTTCTGAAGCCTCATATGTCAAGGGAATAGAAGTTTATGCCCTGAAAGACCTGACGGAGGTCGGAAAATTCATATTCAATAAAGATCAGGTAAGGATATATGATCCCGTTGATCATGCAGGTGAAAATATGACCGGAACTTCCTATACAGATTTTAGTGAAGTTAAGGGACAATATCTTGCAAAGAGAGCACTGGAGATCGGGGCAGCAGGATCACACAATATTCTTATGATCGGACCGCCGGGAGCCGGGAAATCTATGATGGCAAAAGCCATCCCATCGATCCTTCCATTAATGACAGAGAAAGAAACTCTGGAGACCTCACTTATCTACAGTTCGGCAGGCCTTCTGAACAATCGTATCGGGTTGATAACAGAGAGGCCTCACAGATCTCCTCATCATACGATCTCCGATGTTGGAATGAGTGGAGGGGGACGATTTCCTGTACCGGGTGAAATATCACTTGCACACAATGGGATACTTTTCCTGGATGAACTCCCCCATTTCAAAAAAAGTGCACTTGAGGTTCTCAGACAACCTCTCGAAGATGGCAAAATATCTATTTCCCGCTCTCTCGTAACCCACACTTTCCCTGCGAGATTCATGCTTATTGCAGCTATGAACCTTTGTGAGGACACATATGGGATAAAAACATCTGAATTTGAAGGATGTACAGCAGCACAGAAAAGGAGATACTATTCAAGGATCTCCAAACCATTACTGGACAGAATTGATCTGCAGATAGAGATTGAAAAAGTCGAACTTGATGAAATAACATCAAATATCCCGTCAGATAGTTCTGAATCAATCAGGAAAAGAGTTATGGCTGCCAGAGATATCCAGAGTGCTCGCTTTAAAGTGCTGAAGAAAAACATTTTTGCAAATGGACAAATGGGGAACAAGGAGATCAGGAAATTTTGCATCCTTAAAAAAGAGACTGAAGACATTCTCAAAAGAGCTGTTGAAAAACTGGACCTTAGTACAAGGAGTTATTTCAAAATACTCAAAATTTCAAGAACTATTGCCGACCTTCGGGGAAGTAATGATATAGACACCATTGATATCCAGGAAGCTCTTAGTTATCGTTCAGCAAATATTTTCAAGTTGTAATAAAATTCTTTGTAATGATGTTTTTTTATTAGCGTTCCAGAATCCATATTCCCGTTTCACCGGGAAAAAGGGTATAAGTCCCGCTCATTTTGCCAGGCTCAACTGTACCTGTACATTTATAGCCGCTGTCCAGTTCAAACTCTATAGCTGAACCGTTAAGGGTATAAGTACCGGTTACCGGCCAGGATTTCCCCTCTGTACCAGTGATAGTACCGGTAGCCCCCCCTCCGCTGAAAGTGAGATGAAGGCTGTAGTGTATACCCTCCCCATTCGGACCTTCTGCATGGTATCCGTCCCACTCACCAGTCAGATCAAAAACAGCCGTTACATCCAGAGTATGATTGCTGTCCATGGATATAAAACCGGAATTGGCAATTGTGATCCCATCGAGAGCAACATCAAGAGCTTCATATCCTGCCGTAGCAGTATAACTATAGGTCACAGTTTGATTTTCATCATAATTATAAGTTCCTGCAGCAGGAACGCCGCTTACACCTTCTCCCTGAATTACCGTCAATATGTACTTTGTGGCCGGTTGAGCTTCCTCAACTATCTTACAGGCAGGCTGCACTATAAGAATACATATAAAAATAAATGCAGAAAAATACAAAAATTGTTTTTTCATTTCCCCTCCTAATAATTCGATACTATCTATCTCCAAAAAAATTATATAGAGTAAAAATTTAATTTCAAGTTAATTTCAAACAATAATTATTTAATTAATTATATTGTTATTTCCGGGTCATCAATATTTTTTTTATTTCATTTCTGGAAATACCATACCCGGACTTAAAATAATCAAATATATCCTCAACCGAATTCAGTTCAGGTTTATCCTCGCTTTCATCTCCCCTATTCCCTTCAATCACTATCACAAATTCTCCTAATGCAATTATCTCTTCTATTAATTCTTTATGATCACTAAGTGTTCCACGAATAGTTTTCTCATTCTTTTTTGATATTTCTTTTGATATGGAGAATCTTCTGTTTCCGAATATTTCAA
>JAOZUQ010000073.1 GCA_029938635.1 Candidatus Aminicenantota bacterium | reverse complement strand
ACATAATTATGGCTTAAAGAGTTCTCGTCACGGTAATCATACTGAAAAGATCGAGTTTCCCTTCCGTCATATCTGTGAAGCCCGTTCTCTGAACCTATCCATATAAACCCCTGACTGTCCTGAAAAATGAATGTTACCAGTATCTGATCCAATCCAACCTTATCAAAGGATATAAGTATCTGATCCAAACCAGCTTTATCAACGGTATTAAAGCCGGGAAAGTCAAGACTGGTTACCGGAAGGATCATTACAACAAGAAAAGATATTATCAATATAGTCTTTTTCATGCCCTTAAGTCGTTATACGATCAAATTTATTTTTTGTTTCATATCTTATAGACGATTTATATCAAAAAAATTATTACTTTAATAATTAAAATTGTAAATTTTTATAACAATTAAAGATATTTCAGACATGTTTATCGTGAATAGAAGAATACTACCAAAGCATCATTGCCCATTTAGTAAATTAGTACCAATCTGATATTTGGTACAAATCTACCGTAATTTTCACAAATTCCTCACGTAATAATTAATGAGTATGCAGGAGAAAAAATATTTAAGGAGGCTCAAATGAACTTAGAAATAAAAAAGGTCAATGCTTCCGGGCACTTTATAATAAGATATCATAATCCTTTCCCTACGATCATAAGTTTTAATATAACAATCTTTAAAATGATAATAATTATCGGGTTTATATTTGCCTTTTTATTTATCAATCTGTTATCTGAATCAGAACATTTTCAGCACTCACCTGACATTACAGAGATGATATCTAAGGATTATCTCTCATCAGATGAGCCGGTTATTTCTCCGAACGGAAAGAAGATCATCTACTTTATAAGAAAGGTGAATTGGGACAGGAATTCTTTCGAGGAAAATTGCTACCTTTACAACGAGAAAACGAGATCAACCAAAATCCTTAATAAGGATATGATCAATTCGAATGTGAGATGGCTGGACAACAAATATGCAGGTTATATTCGTAAAGGACAAATCCATATCTATGATACTGTCAGAAAAAAACCGAAAAAAGTGTTCAGCGTAAATGGAGAGATAAAAGCTTTTGAGCCATTCGGGAATAATGGGATCATTTATCTTGTGGATATGAAGAGAGGAGCTAATTCAGGCATTAAATATAATTTCTATGGGAATATTGAACATGTCGAAGAGGATGAAGAGAAAGCTGCAATTTGTTATATCCCGAATTTCAGAAAATCATATGCCTTGAAAATCTTTGACCCCGGAACAGAAGATCTGATCCAACTTCCTCCGGGGCTGACAATAAAAAGTTTTACCACCTCAGCAGAATCAAATTCCATTTACCTTAACTGCATTCCGGGAAACAGTCACATTTACTGGAAAAAGAATCTGGCAATCAGGATTTCCATAGGACCTGGTCCCGTAAAAAATTTCCAGCGGACATTATCCCGGATACCGATACCTCCCCATTCCGAGATCGTCTGCACTTCACCTGATGGGACGAGTGGACTGATAAGGTCATGGGGCAAGAATCCAAAGATATTTAACAGAGACCGTCTGCATATTATTGATCTGTCAAACAAAAGTGAATATACGCTTTCCGAAGATATACTTTCTGATCTCGACAGGCAACCGATAAGTATACACTGGAATCCTTCCGGTTTATTTATCAGCTATTGGGACGGGACAAAAATTGGTCTGGCCGTGATAAGAGATCGAAAAATCTTACCAATTCTGACTAACGAAAAAATATTTCCCCGTCTAAGGTTCAGTGTATCTAATAATGGTGATCTTTCCTTTGTAGGAGGGAACAGAAAAAATTGCTTTAATATTTTTATGGCAAAGATTGACAAGTCCGGCAATTATTCACCATTGAAAAAGATCACAAAAATGGACACTGCATCAAAACAATGGGACTGGGGAACCAGCGAGATAATAAAGTGGGAAAGTTCAGATGGAATTCTATTGGAAGGGATATTAAGGAAACCATCAAATTTTGATCCGAAAAGGAAATATCCACTCATTTTTTTAGTTCATGGTGGTCCTATGTGGGCAGACCTTGAGTTCTGTGAAGATAAAACCGAATTATACTATTATCCGGTATTGCAATTTTTAAAAGAGGATATCCTTATATTTAAACCAAATTACAGGGGTTCCCGGGGATATGGAGAATTTTTCACTTCTGCAAAAACCGGTATGAACATGGGCCTATTCTCTTTATGGGACCTGGAAGGAGCAATAAGTTTTCTGTCAAAAAAGGGTTTTATAGACAGGAACAGAATTGGATGTATGGGCTGGAGCCACGGAGGGTATATAAGCGCTTTCGTTGCTACCAATTCAGAAATGTTCAGAGCAGTAAGTGTCGGAGGAGGAACTTCAGACTTCGGGATCTATGCATCCAATAATGAAATATCCTGTGAAGTTACAAGAGATTTTCTTGGGGATAATCCTTTGAAAAGAAACACCGAATTGTATAAAGCAACTTCTCCCTGTGGGAACATTACCCCCTTCACTGCTCCGACACTGATCCAGCATGGTGAGATCGACCAGGTTTCACCTTTGCACAATGCAAAGGAATTATACAGAGGATTAAAAGAGAACGGTGTACCGGTTGAATTTTTTATTTTCAAAAGAATGGGCCACGGCATATCATCACCTAAACAGGCCCGGGCGCTCTTAACACAGAATTATGTCTGGTTCACTCATTACCTGAAAGGCGAAAAACTGGATTTCCTCAGATTGAACAGACCATAAAGAGTTTCTCCGAATTGAAAAACATTCTTAAAAAAATGAACTCTTAATAATTGCAGCTCTCGAATTGTTTCAACAGCTGAACCCGGCTGTTAATATGTAATTTTTGATAAATATTGTAGACATGATTTCGCACTGTATTAGGGGAAATAAATAAAAGATCTTCTATCTCCTTATTATTCTTCCCTTCTATCAGAAGTTCAAGAACTTCACATTCCCTTTCGGATAATCCCGATTTCTTACAAAAATATTCGATCCGGCTCTTATATTCCATTTTTCTTATTGCCCTTTTCAGTTTCACCTTATAAAGAATAATTATCAGAGATATTGCCAATAATACTATTATTAGTTTAAACCACCAGGTAAACCAGAAGGGTGGAACAACGACAATATTCATACTGACACTGTCACTCCATATCCCATTATTATTTGCACCCTTCAGCATGAGAATATAATTCCCCGGGAGTATTGCATCAAATGTAAGAGAGTTTGAGTTCCCAATATTTATCCATTCAGAATCCCTCCCTTTCACTATATATGAGAATCTTTTATGTCCGGGATTTGAGAAATCCATTAAACTGAATCCGATTGAAAATGTATCTCTATATGATAATTTAATTCCTGAATTATTATTAATATTCCTGTAAACAATTCTGTTTGCTCCGAATTTCTCCAAATATGTGACCTTTATCTCAGGTTTTTTCTTTGAATGTCTTATCTTTTCCGGAGTGAATACCGTGAACCCTTCCAGCCCGCCCATCACTATTTCATCAGTTCTTTTATCATAAGATGTTGCACACGCAAATTCATTCCCCTGGAGACCATCCTCTTCAAAATAATTAATGAATACTTCTTTATTTGTATCAAACATGGAAATACCATTTGAAGTACTTATCCAAAGATATCCATTCAGGTCAATAGCGATCCCATGAATAGTATTGCTCGGTAATCCATCCTCTTTTTTAAAATGAGTAAATTTGCCCGTGGCAGGATCGAATTTATTCAAACCTGAACCATCGGTGCCTAACCATAACATACCATCCCTGTCTTCAGATATAGTGAGAATAACATCACCGGATATCGAATTCAGATCTGAACTATCATTTCTGAAATGTGTAAACTTATTACTTTCCCGGTTCAGCAATTCAAGCCCTCCTCCATATGTTCCTATCCAGAAATCACCTCTGCTATCCTCAAAAAAGGCCATTACAAAATTATTGCTTAACGAACCGATATTATCATCATGAGAATAATAAGTCACATCTGTAAGGTCTTTGTTTACCCTTGTCATCCCTAATCCATCACTACCTATCCAAATATACCCCTCCTGGTCTTCATGTAAAGTAAGAATACTGTTATACCTCAGCCCTTTGTGAAGTGATTTATCATCAATAAAGTTGTGAAATTCAGAATCTCCCTTTTTCAATCTGCTTACACCAGCATCTCTGGACCCTAACCAGAGTCCGCCTGCGCTATCCATAATCATCTCCGAGATCCAGGTTCCTTTTAAAGATTTCCTTCTCCAGCTTACCTTCGGATCAAACACATACCTATCCAATACTTTCCTGAATTTAGTTACACCGAAATAGGTCGATCCGACAAGAAGGCCATTATCATTATCCTTTAAAACAGATGAAATATGACCAGAATTGTCCCTGTCATTAAAAATATCCTTCAGAAAGTAGGATTTGAAATTTGATTTAATAAGCTCGTGCTTAAACAAGCCTCTGATCGTGGACACCCAGAGGATGTGGTTACGATCCTCGACGATCTTCATAATAGCACTACTCCCGAGAATCCTTAAATTGTCCGTTTCACCCTTTAATTCAATTAATTCTCCTGACTTTTTGTTGAATTGGAATAGCCCTCTGTTAGTTCCTACCCAAAAATCGGACTGACTATCCTCATACAAAGTGAATATTCTATGATCGCCAGATAACTCTCCGGAATTAATTTTGTTGCTTTTATGGTCAAATCTATCTTTCAAGGGATCAAATTTATACAACCCTTTCCGTGTCCCTACCCATAAATCAAAATCTTTATCCTCATAAATGACCTTGATATCATCCGTATTCAAACCTGATTTTCTATCTTTGTCCGAATAGAGGTAACATGAAGTTCGTTTCTGATTGAACCTGAATAACCCATTTGAGGAACCGACCCATAAGATATTGTTTCGGTCTTCTAAAAGAATATTTACCCTTAAGCTCTCTTCCCCGGATCCCTCCAATAATTTATATCTGGTTACTTTTCGGTCACTCTTGTTCAGTCTCTCAAGTCCTCCTCCGTCACTTCCGATCCAAACATATCCTTCATGATCCTCAATCATTGCCATTATATTGTCACTTCTTAATGATGCCGGATCGGTGTCAGAATGTCTTATATGTTCGAAATCATTTTTTTCTTTATTAAGAATATTTATTCCGCCTCCCCAGGTACCAATCCATAATGTTCTATCCCTATCCTCTAGTATTGCAAAAACCTGATTGTTACTTAAAGTGGAAGTATTGAAATTATCATTTGAATAGACAACGAAATCATAACCATCAAACCTGTGTAGCCCTTCTACTGTGCCCACCCATAAAAATCCATCTGAATCCTGATGAGTAGAAAGGCAGTAATTACTAGACAATCCATCATCTGTTGTATATCTGACAAAATTCAATTCTTTAGAATCAATATTAGGTGCGAACAAGATAAACAGACATGCATATAAAGCGAAAGTTAAAATCTTTTGCATAAATGTTATTCGCATCATATTCTCCATACTATTATCTACTAAAAGATAACGTAAATTGTTTACATTTTCTACTAGTACATTCCTACTAAACTGAGAAATAGTACTTTTCTTTCATTGGAAAATTTGGATTTTATACTACTTTTGGAGTATGGAATTCCAATAGATTGGAACTTCAGAGGAAGTAAAATGAAAAAAATTGTCTTTAAGAGAGGAAACAAATTTTTGTTCATGCAATTGGATGAGATCGATTTCATAAGTGCTGACAGGAACTATATCAGGATCTTCATTAATGATGAATCTTTTGTTGAGAGAAAAACATTAAAAGATGTTGAAGCTGAACTTGACGACAACAAATTTGTCAGAGTAAATAAATCGATAATCATTAACAGAGAGCGGATAAAGGAGATAAGCTACGACAATAATTATCAATACTATGTAACTCTGGAGTGCGGCAAATCTCTTAAATGGGGAAGAAAATATATTGGCCAATTGCATTCACTTTTAAGGCCGGCGAGGTAAAAATGAACGAATATCAAATAATTCCATCATATCTTCACAACTCGACTTTGAAAATAATTGAGTACATTGCGGGGATAAAAAATGATAAGAATTTCTCTAAAGGGAAGATAGAAAGTGATCTGGAAGCTGCACAGGATCAATTGGTTAAAGCCTATTTGTCTTTAAACTTTGTCAGTGAGTGCAGATCACTTAAATTTTTCATAAACGAGTTTGAAAAGTGTGTAATTGAAGAGACGTTGAACATAACAAATTGGCATCAACGCCATGCATCCAATATTCTCGGGATAAAACCGACCTCTCTTAATGAAAAGATCAAAAAATTTAAGCTTAATCAGAAAAAACATAAATTAAAATGATCTGTCTGAACAAATAATTTTACGGAGTAATAAAATGAAAAATATATTTATTAAAATTCTTATCTGTTCGGTGATGATGACATCACTGATCTTGACAGCAGGTGACAAGTATGATCACCTTGATCATAAATTCACAAACTGGATAAAAAAAGAGGTCCCGTTCATAATCACTCCTGCTGAACTGAAAGTTTTCAACTTGTTAAGCACAAATAGAGAGAGGGAAGTCTTCATTGAGATGTTCTGGAATCATCGGGACCCAGATGAACATACTTCTGATAATGAGTTTAAAATTGAACACTATAGAAGGCTGAAGTACGTAAATCACCATTTCGGAAAAGGTACCTCAACTCCGGGCTGGAAAACTGAAATGGGGAGAATATACACAATTCTTGGTGAACCGAATCAGATCCAGAATTACGAAAATACATCCGGGATATATCCGGTAGTTATCTGGTTCTACCATGGGATGAACAAGTATGGCCTTCCTGATGCTTTTAATGTAGTCTTCTTCAAACAATATGGTGCTGGGGATTTTGAGCTTTACAGTCCTGTAAAACACGGCCCTTCAAATCTCATGGTCCATTACAAAGGTGATATAAATGATTATCTGTCTCAATACAGGCAGTTAAGGGAGCTACAGAAAGAGGTAGCAGATGTATCACTTTCATTAATTGAAGGTCATAGCAGCAATGTCATCCGTCCTTCGATCGCCTCAGATATCCTCATTCAGAAAAAAATAAAAGAGATGCCTTCAAAAAAACTTGATGATGAGTATGCCTCAAAACTCCTTCAGTATAAAGAATTTATCACCATGGATCATTCGGCAAAATATATCAGCTCAACATCAGTGATCAAGATAATCAGGGACAACAATGGCGATAATATCGTAAATTATAAAATAGAGCCGAAAAAATTATCAATGTTACAGAATAGTGATCTACTATCAACCGATCTGGAAATAAATGGAAGTATCATTGATAGTAAAAATAAAGTGATATTTAATTTTGAAAAAAAGATCCCTGTCAGGTTGGATGGATCACAATCCGGTTCTGCAAGATCAATGCTGTTTGCTTTTGAAGATTCATTCCCCATGGTTCCGGGGGATTATAAAATAAACCTCCTCCTGAGGAACAGGTTATCCCGGGAATTTACCTCCTTTGAAAAACAACTTCATATAAATGGTAATAATCTCATAAAAATAGGTGACCTGCTCCTCGGGAACAAAACCACAAAGGGACAAAATTCTCCTGATTTTGTAAAACCTTTTTCCTATAATGGTTTAAGGATATCTGTATCACCCAGAAATGATTTCATACCGGGACAAAGCCTTTACCTGTTTTTCCAGATACTGAATTCGGAATCATCAGGAATAGCTTCAAAGATAAAATATTCCATATCTGGAGATAAAGGGGGAAAGTTGACCGGGCAGATACGCTTTACTGATATTAAAGATAAAAAAAATATCCTGGAGGAGATCCCATTGACAGGACTGGGAATTGACTATTATTTGATAAAGGTTGAACTCTATGATGAAGAAAACAATATTATTGATTCAAGAGAAGAGGACTTCTATATTTCACACAATAAATTTCTCAAGAGACCCTGGGTGGTATCACAAAACAAAAGTAATTGGATAAATGAAAAAAGATCAATTCTGGGAATCCAGTATTCTAATAAAAAAGAATTCAAGCCTGCTTTAGTTCATCTTGAAAAAGCATATTTCAGCAACCCTCTGATAATCAGTACTGCCTTGAATTATTGCAGTGTCCTTTTCAAAGTGAAAAAGTATGATGAGATAATCAATATCGGCAGAACATTCACTGAACACACTGAAAATCATAAGTTTTATACTCTTATGGCATTATCTTCTCACGCCCTTAAAAAGTATGATACAGCTATAGAATATTACAGGAAATACATCTCATATTATGGTGAGAACATACATATTCTGAGATCACTTGAAAAATGTTATCTGAAATCGGGGAATACAGCCGCAGCCGCAGCCGTGAAGAAACGATCTGATCTGATTGTAACCAATAAAAAAAGTGAGTCTAATGGTTGACAGTGAAAACAATACTAAAGGGCATCTCATGCGATCAGTCCCTATAGTTCTGTTCTCTTTACTACTTATAACTGCTTCAGGATGTTCAAATAATTACTGGCTGCTTAAGAAAATTCCTACAGAATACCGGGATTCATTCCGAAAAATCAAATTTCTGATAACAAAGCAGGAGAGAAAAAAGTTCCTGAATCTTTCAACTGACGTTGAGAGAGAAGAATTCTTCAAACAATTCTGGGCAAAAAGAGATCCTGATCCTGAAACTATTGAAAATGAATTCATGGATGAATATCTTTCAAGAATAAAAATGGCTGATCATCTATTCACTCATGAAGGAAGAACAGGCTGGGAAACAGATAGAGGGAGGGTCTATATTATGCTGGGTCCTCCTGAATTCAAAGAATCCTACCCTATGGGATATTCAATGTACTCACTTCCATCCGAGGTCTGGTATTATGGAAATTTCCCGGTTATATTTGTAGACAGGAACAGGAGCGGTTCCTACGATCTCACCTCACTTGGGGCCAGGCATCTTTCTCTGCTTCTGGCTGGTGCACAATTATTGAAACCAGGAGTGATCAGGAAAAAAGAATTCTATAATTTTAATTGCAGGATAGAAAAAATTGCAAATAATGATATCCACATTATTCTCAGCCTAAAAAACAAAAATATTTACTTTAAATCAGGTGCGGATTTCTTTTATTCAGATGTGGAAATTACATTGAACTTTGATTATTTGGGTTCAGAGGATTCATTCTCTCTAAAGAGAAAAAGGCGAATTAAGATAGAAAAATCCAACATAAAAGATCCTGCAGCAATCTCTGAACTGATCATCCCCTTGAATCTCAGGAAAGGGAGATATGAGCTAGTCATTATTATGGAAAACCATGAAAATAATATAAAAGTACAAAAATTGATTAAATTGAAAATTTAATCGGAGGTGAAAAGTGAGAACTATTTATTTGAAAAGTATTTACATAGTAGTAATACTGGTCTTTGCTGTATTATTTTCATTCGGCCAGGCAGGAAGAGGGATCGGCAGATTAAAAGGAAATGTTACAGACCTGAGGAATAATCCTCTAAATGGTGTGAAAATTTCCCTGGTATTTCTTGATGAACAGGGAGCCCCCCGGATAACTATCTCAAACCACAAAGGCGTATGGACCTATATCGGTCTTGGTTACGGGAAATATGATATCACTGCGGAAAAAGAAGGATTTGATACTCTGACAAAACGAACTCTTGTTAGCCAGATGAACAGGAACTCATTTATTAATATGAAATTAAAAGTATCTGAAAGATTAAAAATTAAAAAAAAACTACTTCCTATTGAACAGGGTTTGAAACTTTATAAAGAAAGTCATTTTGATAGAGCATTGGAATATTTTACAGATTTTGCCAAAAAGAATCCGGACTATTATCAGGTAAATCTTTTCATCGGAAATTGCCTGAAGGAAAAAGGGAAATATCCGGAAGCAATTCTGAAATATATACTTGCTCAGACACTTGCCGCCAAAGTACATGACAAGGTTATTGAAGCAAAAGGATTTGCAGCAATCGGAGAAATCTATGTCCTGAAAAATGACCTTAAAGGGGCTAAATTTTATTTTGAAAGTTCAATCAGGTTAAATCCTGAAGACGAAATACTGGCATACAATGTAGGTGAAATTTACTTCGGAAATAACAATTCTGACGGGGCAATAAAATATTACAAGATCGCTTCTGAGATAAAACCCGGATGGGCTGTCCCATATGTGAAATTAGGGTACGCTTACCTGAACAAGGGTGATATAAAAAGTGCAATCGCCAGTTTTAAAAAATTCCTTGAGATAGAAAATGATTCCCCGGAAGCGGAAACTATAAAAGAGATCATTAAAAGTTTGTAAAACTTCAAGAAAAGCTCTTCAAAAAAGGATTTGCCAGAAAAGGCCTCTTATCGTATAATTACTGATTCCGGTTTCTAAAACCTGAGAGGGAATTC
>JAOZUQ010000123.1 GCA_029938635.1 Candidatus Aminicenantota bacterium | reverse complement strand
AGATAAAAAAAGCCCTTTTCTAACAATCCTTGCATTTGAAAAAGTTTATAAAGAGTATCAGGATATAAAATTAAAAATGTGTGGAGACGGGCCTTTACTTGAGTCTTGTAAAATCCTGGTAAAAGCTTTAAAAATAAAACATGCTGTTGAGTTCTTAGGATCTCAGCCGCATGATATAATTGTAAAATTAATGTCAGAATCAAGAGCTTTTGTGCAGCATTCTGTCCAACCATCACATGGGGATTCAGAAGGAACTCCTGTTGCTGTACTGGAAGCGTGTTATTCGGGACTACCGGTAATTGCAACCCGTCATGCCGGAATAAAAGACATAGTAATGGATAAAAAAACAGGATTTTTAGTAGATGAATTTGATATTAATGGAATGGCAGATTATATGAAGCTTGTTTTGACAGATCTGGATAAAGCAAGGGAGATCGGTTCGAATGCCCACATGCATATTGCGAAAAACTATAGCATGGACAAATCCATTAACAATCTGGATAAGATTATTTCAAACGTTTTGAATAATGCACATAATATCAATAACCTGTAAAAAATCTATTTGATTATGAATGAAGTAAAAGTTAGTGTAATAATTCCCACTTATTTAAGAACCATCTCTTTAAGTAAAGCAATAGAGAGTGTATTGAATCAAACTTTTCAGGAATTTGAGATTATAGTAGTTAACGATAGTTCAAATGAAGCTGAAACTATCAGGATGTTAAGTGGATTTAAGGAAAAGAGGATTAAGTATTTTAGAAATACAAGAAAGAAAGGTGCAAATGGAGCAAGGAATACAGGAATTTTAAAAGCAAAAGGAAAATATATTGCGATGCTGGATGATGATGATATTTTCCTGCCAACGAAATTGGAGAAGCAATATTATCTTTTAGAAAATAACAGAGATATCGGAGTTGTTATTACCCAGGCTGATGTAATCAATGAAAAAGACAAAGTAGTAAGAACGATTGATGACGAATTCAGTCCGGAAGATATTTATTATAATTTGATATTTAATAATTGTGTTATTCATTGTTCGGTTATGTTTAGAAAAAAGATTGTAGTTGAAGCCGGATACTATAATGAAAATTTAAATCAAGCACAGGATTATGATCTCTGGTGCAGATTTATCAGAATCACAAAGTTTTTTCAAATCAACGAGAAGTTGGTATTCTGGAGAGAACATTCCATAAGTATTACAGGAAGAAAAAAAGGTTTTCAGAAATTAACATCAATATCTCTTGCCAGTGAAAATTTACTGTGGATTTCAAAGAAGGAGATTCCATCAGTTACGATATCCAGGTTGCAGGATAGTGTATATAAGAATATTTTTGAATTGAAAGAAACGATATCAATCTTTCACACTATTTCTAAGTGCATTATAATTGATAAGGATTCCACTCTCGGGAAAATCAGGTACAAAAAAAAATTACTTAAAAAGGCGATGTTCAGGAAAATCGAATCATCACTATACATGTTTTTTATAGAACAGCCAAAAATGCTATATATTGTTTATTTCTTCCTTCTGCCTTATGTAGCAAAGAAAGTACTGATAAAAAAATTGACACAACGTGTGACAAGAAAGATCAATCTGTTTTTTCATAAAGATAAAGAATCCCTGATAAATGGCAAGAATTTCAAATGAAACATATATTATGAGTAATAAAAAGTATCTGCCGAAAGTTTCAGTAATAATACCACTATATAATCAGAAGGATTATATACCCGAAGCAATAAACAGTGTACTTGCACAAACATATGAAAACATTGAAATTATTGTTATAAATGATGGTTCCACCGATGATTCGGGAATAGTATTGGATAAATATAAAAATAAGATCATTGTAATTAACCAGAAAAACAGCGGGCCCTCGGCAGCCAGAAATGCCGGTATAAAAAATTCTACCGGTGAATATTTACAATTTCTTGATGCAGATGACATCCTGTTAAAAGAAAAAATAGAAAAACAAATGAGTTCTATGCTTCCTGATAAAGAAAATTTATCATATTGCACAATAAAGATTCTTAATGAAATGGATAATAGGATTTCATCCAGAACTACATATGAATTTAATGATATTTTTTCTCACTATTATCTATTCTGGAAGCCGTATCCTACACCCATTCACTCTTTAATATTTCACAGAGATATTTTTGATAAATACGGTTTGTTCGATGAAGACCTGAAGTCTAATGAGGACAGGATCTATCTGGCAAAGTTATCTTATTTTGGAGTTAAGTTCAGATATATCCCTTTTGTAGGAGGGTACTATAGAAAACACTCTGAAAGTAGTACTGCAGACCAGATATTCACTATAACCTCTACTATTCAATTTTACCTGAAGATCAATAAATTTGTTGGAGAAAAGTACATATTTGATAGTTTTGGATATTCAGGTTATCAGATAATGTGTGCAAATTGTACTTTTTACTATTTTATTCAGATCAGAAATGGGATAAAGAGGGAGATATTGAAAAATATTAAGAGAGTTTTAAAAACAAATGAGATAACTTTTTTTGTTGAACCTCTGGATTCCAGGTTTAAAAAAAATAAATTCAGAAAAATGTTACTTGCCTGTTATTTTGAAAGATATTTAAATACTTTTAAATCCTTTCTTTATATAGCGGGAAATTTTAACTTATTTAAAAGAAAAATATGAAAATTGCATTTATTGTTGGAATGTTCCCGAGCTTGTCAGAAACTTTTATTTTGAACCAGATAACAGGCCTGATGGAATTGGGCCATGATGTGGATATCTTTTCAGTTAATAAATCTGACGAAAATAAAAGGCATGATATTATTAATAAATTAAACCTGATGGATAAGGTCTATTTCTTCCCTGAAATTCCGAAAAATAAATTACTCAGGATTATTAAAGGTAAGTTTTTATTTTTT
>JAOZUQ010000122.1 GCA_029938635.1 Candidatus Aminicenantota bacterium | reverse complement strand
TATGGAATATCTCTCTGGAAACCCATTACACAGTCGAAGAAATTACAGATCAGACATTATCTCTCTTCCTCCAGGGGATAGAGCAGAACACTAAACATGACTCTGCCCCCCCCTCCAGAGACCTGTCCGAGAATAGACATTCCGACGACCCCTAAGCTACACCCCACAAGGGGGGAATAAGTGCCTCGACTTGAAGGTATTTCTACGTTCACTATCTGGTGGGAGATATAACTACCCTGACTATGCCCGCAACTCAAATAATTGGTGAGAACTTCGCTTCTATGAATGCATATTTTGTTTCTTTGTTTTTTATGACAGAAGTGAAGGCGTAAGGTACGAACATTTCTATATTACTAGGAAAATTCTGACTGTCGAATATCAATTACTTCAAATTCTCTGGTGCCACCCGGCGTTTTTGCCACAACTTCGTCACCTGCCTCTTTTCCAATCATACTTTTCCCTAATGGAGAGAGAACTGAGATCGAACCATTTTTAACATCAGCTTCTTCAGGTCCAAGAAGTTGATAGGTTATTTCCTCGTCTGTATCTATATCAAGCAGTTTCACAATTGTACCAAAAAATATACGCTCGGTACCCACTTTGGAACAATCTATTATTTCTGCTCTGGCAAGCTTATCCTTTAACTCCAGGATCCTGCCCTCTATATGACCCTGCCTTTCCTTTGCAGCGTGATATTCGGCATTTTCTTTTAGATCTCCATGTTCACGCGCTGTTTCTATTGACTTAACAACTTCTCCTCTTTCTACTCTCTCAAGACGTATAAGCTCTTCTCTCAATTTCAGGTTGCCGGCTTTCGACATCGGTATTCTCTGAATCATTTTAATCTCCATAAAAAAACCTGCAGGAACTTCCACTCAGTGAAAAAACCTGCAGGAGATGTTGTATCTCTAATTTACTTACCACCGATATGACAATGAAAAATGTACGCTTTTTTCTTCGTACTCGTCACTATTAATAAAAACAAAGTTGCCTTTTAATAGATAATGCGGACTCATTTCAAGGAAAATATAAAATTCACCCGTATATATTATATTTTGAGTATCCTCATAGTTTTCATAGCCAAGACTGTTGTCAAATGAGTAATAGCTTTTCAATCCATCGGACCCGTAATGCCCCTTTATGAGATGCTGAAAATGTGCAGTCATGCCATGTTCAGAATATTCATCGGGTTTCCAATAGAAGTTATCCTCCCTACTCCCAATATCTGGAACTGCTGTCCCCTCATTACTGCCATTGTTTTCCAGATAGCGATAATCGTACTGGACTGAAAAATGAACATCTTCACCATAAATGTTATAGGAAGAGTAAGCGTGAAACTGGTCCTGTGAGTTACCATCACTATAATAGCGATGTCTATAGTCTCCACCAAAGAATAAACCGACTGGTGTTTCTCCCCTCAACCCCATCTCAAACCCATCACTATATATACCTTCAACTACTGCATCAAGAGTATCGTCTACCTTTTTTTTATATCCTTTGATATGACTGCTGAAATAATCATCTAACCTGCTGTGTAAACCTATGGAATAATAAAAATTTGTGCCCGCCTTTCCCTCCAGACGCTCTGCCTGGCCGGTAAAAAGAAAATCGGTATCAGGCAGCAGTTCTATCGTTCCTGAAGATTCAAGCAAAAAGCTCGATTGAGTTTCGCTGTCCTCTGATTGGCTGTAATTATTATGGAGATATAAAAAAGCAATATCTTTTTCAAGGTCTGGAGTAAATAACAAAGAGACCCCAAGGTTTATATTTTCAAAATCAACCTTTCCTTCTCTCCCGTTTTTGGTCTGAAAATTACCTTCAAGTCCAGTGTGCGGACGAATTTTCGCAGAACTTTTTTCAATCGATTCTTCCATCAGCGCAGACGTTAACCCGGATTTGCGCATCACCTCATAAACCTGTGCCTCTTTCCTGTATTGCCCAAACCTATCGTAAATTGAAGCTAGATCTGCCAGGCCTTCAATGTTCTCTTCCTCTTCTTCGAGGAATCGTTTGTAGTTCCGTTCAGCTATTACATAGTTTCTCTTTACAATAGCTTTCCTGGCCAGATATTCGTTCAATATCTGTTTTTGCCATCTATACAGTTCATAGTAGTCTGCAACAATTTTTCCAGATTCCACTCCAAGGTTATCGACAAGATAAAGAGGCGCCATTAAGTCAGCGACAATTTCGGGTTTTGTCCGTAATAAGTACCGTAAAGTATTCCAGATTGATTTTTCTTTGGTGAAATAGTGATAATAAGTCTCTTCAAACTCAAATCTTTCTCCGAGGAGATCGATTACAGGAGGATTAAGAAGCAATTCATAAACCTTGAGAGATTTTTCCAGTTGTTTATCACCCCACAACATCCTGGCCAGTAGCAATACTTCTTCAAAGTCATCAGATAAATCACTGTATATTGCAGCACCATCAATTTTCTGTAGTGTATCTTCCCCCCCCAGAAGAAGAGGGATACCACTCCTGTAATTCCCTCTTTTTGACTCGCTGATCACCCATTTTTTAAAGAAATACCGCTCTTCGATAAATTGTCCGTAAACAGTTTTATAGAGATCAGTAGCAGTATCCATATCGCCTGTTTTAAAAAATAACTCAGCTACGAGCAGTTGACTGGCTAATGAGTCAACTATGGTATCTGCTAATATGTCGAGATGTTCTCTGGCAGATTCATATTCCTTATGTATCAATTCAACCCGTACAACTTGCAACAGGCGACTTGCTATGGGTTGTTTTCCAGAAACCAGATCATACTGCGAAGGAAGAGTACCGATTGTCTTTTTCGACTGATTTTTTATGATAGTGTTAATAACTACTATGTCAGGGTCAAACTTTCTGCCTTTCTGGAGGCTTTTTAGAAGTATTTCACATTCACTGAAATTTCTTCTT
>JAOZUQ010000072.1 GCA_029938635.1 Candidatus Aminicenantota bacterium | reverse complement strand
CACTGTCCGCAAATATAATTCCCGTTACTAATTTGTATATTGCAGATCTCGCAAACAGGGAATTCATTTTTTTCAATCTCTTCTTTACACTCTTTGCAAATATATCTTTCCTGATATGAAGAAAGGGGAATTGAACATATCAAACATTTTTTAAGAAACAGAGAGTTTTCTATCAGGTGCACAATCAGGGATAAAAATGATTTAAGATGGTCTGGAATAACAAAGGTTTTCATAGTTTTATAATAATATAGACAGGACTATTTTTAAACATTTTTTACTTTTTTTTCATTAGGAAATATGTTAGAATTTTCTTGCTTTGGAATGATCAGAATATATGCGCCCGTGGCTCAAAGGATAGAGCGTCTGCCTCCGGAGCAGAAGGCTGCAGGTTCAATTCCTGCCGGGCGTGTTTACCTGAAAACTGATTCCGGGCTAATGATATTAAAAGGAGATACAAATGAAAAAAATTATTTTGATTTTAGTGATTTCAGTTTTCTTAATCTCTGTAGTAAGTGGTGATGTTTATGTTAAAACAAAAACCCACACAGATGCTATGGAGATAATGGGACAGAAACAAGCGGCAAAAGATGAGATAGTTGAACAGTGGATCGGTAACAATATTTACACAAATATCACAAGTAAACAGACGATGATCATTGATATGAACAAAAAAATGATCTATATAGTGATCCACAGCAACAAATCATATGTTGAAACACCTCTCCCTCTCGATATGAAAAAACTTCTTCCAGCACAGGCTGTACAGATGATGTCTATGATGAAGCTTACTCTTAAGATCACACCTACAACTGAAACAAAAGTTATAAACAACTGGAAATGTATCGGATATGATATGGATATGAGCATGATGATGATGTCAATGAAAAGCAGGATCTGGGTTACACAGGATGTTCCATTTGACTGGAAAAAATTCCAGGATATGTTTGGTGTTGAAACATTTAAAGCAACAATGGCATCAATGCAGATCGGTGATGAAGTAATTGAAGAAATGAAAAAGATAAAGGGCTTCCAGGTTAAAACAGAGATGACCATGACAATAATGGGTCAGAGTGTCAAAATAACCTCTGATGTTGTTGAGATCGCCAAGAAGAGTGCTCCGGCTGGTGTTTATACAATTCCCGCTGATTACAAGAAAGAAGAAAAACTTTCAATGGGTGCATTACGCGGTAAATAAAATAATACCGGGGCCGGGTTTATTCCGGCCCCTGTTTTTCCTGCTTTACTTTAACAAATTTGTTCTTCAACATAAGTGCCATAAAATGTTCAACCCTTTTCTTAGCTTGTAAAAAAGATTCACCGCCTTTTTCTTTCTTAACTACATCAGTGATCTCTTTAATACTATTTCTTCCATCAATATGTTTCCATACAAGAGTTCCGGTATCATCAAGATGTATCCTGAAGAACTGATTTTTTCCGAAAAGATCTATTAGCCGCTTCATAATTCTATATCGAGATTTCTCTTTTAATAAATATATTTTTCCGTTTTTCCCTGTTTCCCAATCAATATTCTTTTCGGGTTTCTGATCTGAAAAATAAAAATCAGTTTTTTTCATTTAGTTTTTTCGCCTTATTATTCATCAATTGTTTTCAGTGGAATTTTCACCAAAAAGAATCCTAATCCAATTATAACCGCAGTACTTATAAGAAACGTCGACCCCTTCCATAAATTTGGAACTATAACATCAAAAAAAGCAAGAGCAGCAAATAATAATCCCATTAATGCCTCTCCTGCAATTAATCCGGAAGCAAGAAGTACTCCACTGTTATCTATACATGAAACCTGTTTCTTTGAATATTTTCTCTTTTCAATTATTTTATCCACAATCCATCTTATGATCCCTCCTGTAAATATCGCAGCAACTGTCTCGAATGAGAGATACATTCCTACACATACCAGCATTGGACTCTTTATTTTTACCAGGATGAATCCAAATGCCATAATAATTCCCACAATAATAAGCGGCCAAACCATTTCCCCGCCTACTATCCCTTTTGACAATTGAGCCATAAGACCGGCCTGTGGAGCGGCAAGGACATCCCCGCCGAATCCTCCTTTATATCCATTAAGTTCAGCCATTTTAAGATCTCCGGCATTCAGAATAAAAAGTGGAATCCACATAACCAGTGCAGAAATAATTACACCTATAAAATCTCCAACCTGCATTTTCCAGGGAGTTCCTCCAAGTATATGGCCTACTTTCATTTCCTGAAGAGCCGCTCCGGCAACTGCAGCACTAACACAGATAATTCCAGCTCCGGCAAGGACAAGAATTACTCCCTGATCTCCATTAATACCTATCATCAGCAGAATAAAGGATGTTATAACAATTGAAGTTATTGTTATTCCCGATACCGGGTTATTAGAAGAACCGATTACTCCTACCAGATAACCGGAAAGAGTTGCAAAAAAGAATCCGGCAACCATTAATACTAATGCAATAATTAATGCAGGGAGGAGGTTCTCATCCCGAAAGTCCATAAACCACCAGAAAACAACGAAAACTGCTGCTGATAAAAGAAAAATTCCAGATAGTACCGTTAAAATACTTATATCTTTTTCAGTTCTCTTTTTGATCTTATTGTTTGATGAAGTTTTTTCTACATCATCAGACGATTTCCTTATGCCATCATAAAATCTTTTTCTCAATCCATAAAGAGTATAGGCTGCACTCATAAGCATTCCACCTATAGCAATTGGTTTAACGATATTCGAGAAAATACTTTTTGAGACATCTGCCCAGGTCATAACTCCATCACTTACAAGAGGTGAATATTGGGGACCGAGTATCAATATCAGGAGGGGGACAAACAGGCCCCATGCAAGAACTCCACCGGCAAAGTTTAGTGCGGCAAGTTTTGGGCCGATTATATATCCGACACCGAGAAATGCAGGACTCAGAGCCGGAGATTTCAACAAAAAACCTCCACCGGTCTCAATTCCTTTGAATTTTTCCATTCCGGTTCCAGGAATTATTTTTTTTGCAAAAGGTAAAAAGCTCTCCCATTTAGGTGAAAGTATATGGAAACTTTTAAGAAACTCTATAACTCCACCTAATCCCATTGCATAAAATAAGTATTTTGCACCCGTAGTATCTTTTCTCCCTGCTTTATGTATTTCTGATGCCGCTACAGATTCAGGAAAAGGGAGAAGCGGGTCTTCCACCATAACTTTTCTCAACAATGTGATAAAGAGGATTCCTGCTATACCACCTGCAAGCATTATGGCTGTTGATTTCAAATAGCCGTCCAAACTGTAAAAAAATTCCGGTCCCCAGGCACCGGCAATAAAAAAAGCAGGAATTGTAAATATTGCACCTCCTGCAACAGCTTCCCCAATTGATCCCACAGTCCTCAAAAAGTTCTCTTCAAGTATATTGCTTTTTTTTCTGTGTCTCAGAAATTGTATACCGAGAATAGCGGCCGGATAGGTTGCCGCAATGGTAATTCCTGACTTAAGTCCAAGATATACATTAGAAAATCCAAACAGGATAGCAAATAAAATTCCTGTAAGTAGCGCCCTCATGGTAAATTCCTTTAAATTTTTATCCGGAGATATTAGGGGCTTATTCTGTCTGTTCATAAAAATATCCTTTGCAACATAGTGATAATGTAATTATACAGAAAGGAAAATTTTTTTCTATTAGATTTTCAATCTTATTTACTTGACTAAATTTCAAAAAAACCTTAATAATAAAGTATGAATAAAACATCCGGCCGTCAAATCCGGTATCTTTTAAAATCTACTAATCAATGAGGTGTAAAATGAAAAGATTCTTAATAATTTTTGCAATTTTTTTAATATCAATATCTATTTTCTCTGCAACCCTGGAGGATGCGCTTAAAAGAGTTCATCCTGTCTGGGGAGAGGTTGACTGGATGGTCAGAGAAAATGCTTTTAAAACCAGACAATCACTTTTAGAGAACAGCCCTTTCGCCTGTATCCCATTCGAAAATGTTGGCCCGATGGCACAGGGAGGCCGGATTATGGACCTTGTTATGGATGAGAGGTTACCTGAGACCTGGATTGTCGCCTTCGCTACAGGCGGTGTCTGGATAACTCATGATGACGGACATAACTGGAAACCGATTTTCGAAAAGCAACCTTCTTTCAGTATAGGCTCTCTTGGAGTAGTCTGGGGCAAACCCGGAGTTCCGGAAACTATCTGGGTAGGAACGGGAGAACCGTCAAATACCAGAACGGTGTACATGGGTGCCGGACTATTTCGTAGTGATGATCAGGGGAACACCTGGAACAGAGCTGCTCTTCCAAATGCCCACCATATAGCAAGTATAGCAATTCACCCGAAAAAGCATGGAATTGTTTTTGTTGCAGCTCTTGGACCCGTTTATACCGATGGAGGTGAAAGAGGACTTTACAGGACTGATAATAATGGAAAGACCTGGGTGGAGGTAATTGAATGCCCACCCTTTACAGGAGCAGTTGAAGTTTTAATTAATCAACATGATCCTGAAATAGTCTATGCCTGTACATGGGAACGCCGCCGTAAAGCATGGGATTTCAGAGAGAATGGCCCGGGAAGTGGTATATGGAAAAGTATTGATGGAGGAAAATCCTTCGATAAGCTTTCGGGTGGACTTCCTAACGGGAAAGGAATGGGCCGGATCGGACTCGCTCTCAGTTATCAGAATCCGGATCTGATCTATGCACTGGTCGATAATCAAAATCCGAGACCGATAAGCAAGGATAATCCGGAACCTCTGTTAGGAAAAGAGTTCCTTGAAATTAACAAAAAAGAATTCCTGAAACTGCCCGATAAAAAAATTGATGATTTCCTTAGATTATATAGTTTCCCTGGGAAACTTAATGCTGAATCTATCAGAAAGGACAATAAGGATAAAAAATTCAAGTTTGATGATATGAAAAAATATATTAAAGGCCTGGAGGATATCCCCTACTATTGGCCCAAATGTATTGGCCCGGAATTATATGTAAGTTCTAACGCCGGATCTACATGGGATAAAACACATAAAGCCGATCTTCGCGGACAGGTCGACTGGGGATATGGAACAGCAACATATTATTTCGGACGTATAGCTGTTGATCCCTCAAATGATAAACGCCTTATATTGTGTGCAGTGCCACTTCTGAAAACAGAAGATGGAGGAAAGACATTTGATTATGCCGATAAAAACGGCCATGATGTTCATGCTGATCACCATGCTATTCTTTTCAACAGCAGGAATAGTAAAAGGGTTATATTGGGAAATGACGGAGGCCTTAACCTCAGCCTGGACGGTGGTTTAAGCTGGAGGCCTGTCAAGAACATCCCGGTAGCACAAAGTTATACTGTCACCTATGATATGTCAAAACCTTACAGGATATTTACCGGACTTCAGGATAATGGTATCAGCATGGGGTTTAATAAAAAGATCAAGCCTTTTCAGCAAAAGGACAGCTGGAAAAATATTTGGGGTGCAGATGGAATGTTTTTACAGGTAAATTTAAAAGACAATAATACTCTGATCCTTGGTACGCAATTCGGAGCAATGTCACGACTTGATCTTCATACAATGAAGTCAAAAAACATTCGCCCACAACCGGATTATCCGGATGAGAAAGCTTTCAGAACAAATTGGGTAACACCCATTGTTATGAGTAAATTTCATCCTGATGTCCTTTACACAGGAACCCAATTCGTTCACCGTTCATTCGACCGGGGTGATAATTGGGAGATCATCAGCCCGAACCTTACCAGTGAGGGTCAAAAAGGATCTTTTGTTAATGTTGGAGGTAATATCTCCTATGGTAATATATCAGCACTTTCAGAAAGCAGTAAACGTTTCGGTCTTATTTATGCCGGAACCGATGAAGGATGGTTGTGGGTCACAAAAGATTCAGGAATGAACTGGAATAGGCTTAAAAATGGAATACCCGGGAATAAATGGGTTACCCGTGTAGAACCCGGACTTCATAATGAGGCTCATGTTTTTGCAACTTTTACAGGCTTCCGTGAAAATGATACTAAAGCTTATGTTTACAAAAGTATTGATTACGGACAAACCTGGCAATCAATAAAAGGAAACCTGCCTGATGAATGCATGAATGTCATCCGTCAGGATCCAAAAAATCCGGACCTCCTGTTCGTTGGAAGTGATTTTGGTGTTTATGTCAGTCTCGATGGCGGTAAAAAGTGGAATGCACTTGGAGTAATGATGCCTAATGTACCGGCTTATGATATGTGTATTCATCCCAGGGAAAATGATCTCATTGTAGGAACTTATGGCCGTAGTGTGTGGGTTGGGTCTGTTAAAATTCTTCAGGAATATACAAAAGATATCAAAAAAAAGAAGGTCCACCTCTTTAAAATAGGTAAGCAGATACCGAAATGGTGGTGGGAAAAAGAGAAACCGGTACAGGTAGGAGAGCCGAGAGAGATCAAAAAGCTTAATATATTTTACCACTCTGATTCTATTTCGAATGTCAGTATTTCTATTAAAAATGACAAAAATAAAACTCTCAGGAAATTTGATCTTAAAGCAAAAGTGGGAATAAACAGGTGCGACTGGGATATGCTTATTGATAAAAAACTCAGAAAAAAATTACCTGAAGGGAGAAGACCATTCATCCTCCCCGGAAATTATAAAGTTGTTATAAAGTCAATAAGCGGTACTGACACTACCGGGTTGATTGTCGACAAACCTGAGAAGAAACGAAACTGGTGGGACAGGTCCAAAGAGGATCACTAAAAAACTTATTTTTGAGGAAGCTTAATTCTGTATTTTGACAGAACAATATTACCATCTTCATCTTCTGTCACCATCAATAGATATGTGTCGTTAAAATGGATATACTGAATTGACTCTTCATTTTCAGACCTTATCTCAGTTCTGTAAATAAATTCCCCCTTACTATTATAAATATCAATTTTCTTAACAACATCACTGTCGGGATCAGATTCAAACAGATAAATATTTTCATTATGATCAATGTGGATCGCTGAAAAAAATGAAGCATGCGGAGGGAGTCCGTCAATAATATTATCCAAAATATTCTTAGGTACATCTCCTAGACTTTTTTTTAATTCATTTTTATATTTTTTTGAAACCTTATTTGGTTTTTTTAAGGAATTACTGAAGGCCAATAATTTTATCCCATTAAGATCACATACATTTAACTTATTTTTATTGTTCATCCCGAAATAGACCTTTTTATCATGATACCGTACAAGCATCATAGGGGTGATATCCCCTATCACTATCCCTACAGTTATCTGATTCCCGCCACTCTCCTGCGTATCAGTTGCTTTATCAAAAGGTTTGAATGATGCTATTTCTATTTTTTTATTTGTCTTCAGATTGAATAACAATATTTTTCCGGGGCCCTCCCCTCTTCTGTCAACTGTAACAGGAGCTGAGATGAAAATATTTTCGTTTATAAATTCACGTGGTTTTAATCTTGGAGAAAAATTGGTGGTTTTGATATAGTTCCCGTCCAGGTCAAAATAATGGAACATTGCTCTGTCAGCAAAGACAACTTTATCTTTAATAATATTAAAGAGATTACCCCCGAAATACTCACGGATCTCACCGGGTCCCTCACCCTTTTTACCAAAGCTTTTTATAAAATTACCATCCTTGTCAAATATGAATATAAGAGAGTTTTTCATATCTGCAACATATATTCTGTCATCTTCAGATGTCGCAATATTCTGGATATCGCCGAAAACATCATTCCCTGCCGTTTCAATTTTCCAAACCAGTTTTTTATTCATGTCCCACTTTCCATTTTCAGGAACATTTTTATTTATAAAATCTGAAAAAGTGAATAAAGTGAATAAAAATATAAAAGAAAATATAGTTGATTTTTTCATAAAATTCTCCTTATTGTGTAAAGACGTAAAATTTAAAGAAAAAGTTTCTTAAACTACTATCAACTACCGTATTTTTCTATAATCTCTTCTTTTGTTTTGTGAAGGATCTCGTATTTTTCCCCAATTTTTATGAATGCAGCTAGAGCCTTTTCGAGATGAACCATATCATGTGCTGCAGATAATTGTGTTCTGATCCTTGCCTGACCTTTTGCAACAACAGGGAAGAAAAATCCTATTGCATATATACCTTCAGAATAAAGATCTTTTGCAAAATCCTGTGAAAGTTTTGCATTAAAAAGCATAACGGGAACTATCGGTGTTTCTCCATCTTTAATGATAAATCCTGCCTCTGTAAGCCCTTTTCTCCAGAATTTTGTGTTTTCCTCAAGTTTATCTCTTCTTTCGGTTGTTTCAGTTACAATATCGATTACTTTGTTTGATGCCGCAACGATCACCGGTGCGATCGAATTGGAAAAAAGGTAGGGTCTTGCTTTCTGTCTGCACATTTCAACTATCTCTTTTCTTCCTGAAACACATCCACCGGAAGCTCCTCCCAGAGCTTTCCCGAGGGTAGTTGTAATGATATCTATCTTTCCAACCACATCGAAATGCTCATGAGTGCCTCTCCCTGTTTTTCCGATAAATCCACTTGAGTGAGAATCATCCACGAAAACCAGAGCATTATATTTTTCTGCAAGTTCAACTATCTTATCAAGTTTAGCAAGATCTCCATCCATTGAGAATGCACCATCGGTAATAATAAGTTTCAACCTTTTATCTTTATGTAAGATCAATTTCTTCTCAAGGTGATCCATGTTTGAATGCTTGTAAGTATCCGTCATGGCTTTGGCAAGTCTCATTCCGTCCACTATCGATGCATGGACAAGGCGGTCAGCGATCATAACATCCTTTTCATTCATAAAAGCTTCGAAAACTCCCGCATTGGCATCCATACATGACGGGAAAAGAATCGTATCTTCTGTCCCAAGAAATTTTGTAAGCTTATTTTCCAGTTCTTTATGGATATCCTGAGTACCGCATATAAATCTTACCGATGACATCCCGTATCCTCTGTGATCAAGCCCCTTTCTGGCTGCTTCAATTACGTCTGGATGAGAAGACAATCCAAGATAATTATTGGCACACATATTTATAACTTTTTTTTCATCAGTTCCAGTTGGAAAAACAACATCAATCTCTGAATTTTGAGGAGCACATATTATCCTTTCCTCTTTAAAAATCCCGTCATTCTTAATACCATTAAGTTCATTCTTCAGGAATTCCCGTTCTTTTGTCCCATATGCCATTATTATCTCCTATTCTACATTAAATTCTTTTAATAGAACTATAATATTATCAACTGAATCAAAGGCTTCCGGAGTTGCTTTAGCATCCGGAATCTGAATTTTGTATTTTGTCTCAAGAAACCTTTTTAAAGATACCATTGAAAAAGAGTCAACAATACCCCCCGTGATCAGAGGTGAACTGAAATCAAGTTCCATATCTTCATCATCAAGGTATTCTTCTTTGATATAATCTAAAATAACATCTTTTGTATCACTCATTTTATTCTCCTTTATATAATATTATTAATATCTATTAATCATCTTCAAGTGTTGAAGTATCGCCAATATCCTCGCCCCATTCTTTTGCCCTTAGCATACGTCTCATTATTTTTCCGCTCCTTGTCTTAGGTAGCGAATCAACAAATTCAACATCCTGCGGCATTGCAAGAGGTGATAATTTTTTTCTGATAAAATTCATTATTTCCAGTTCCAGCATATCAGATGCTTCTACTCCCGGCTTTAAAGATATGAATGCTTTAACTACTTCCATATTCACCGGATCAGGCTTCCCTACAACAGCAGATTCAGCTACTGATTCGTGCTCCAATAGAGCTGATTCTATTTCAAACGGTCCGACAAGATGTCCGCCTGTGTTTATAACGTCATCATCACGTCCGACAAACCAGTAGTATCCATCCTCATCAATACTTGCCCTGTCACCGCAAACATACCATCCGTTAATAAATTTGCTATTATATGTTTTTTCGTTGTTCCAGTAAGCTCTGAACATTGATGGCCATCCCGGTTTTAATGCTATCAGTCCGACAACACCTCTCTTCTCAATAGGTTCATGATTTTTAAGATCCAATACTGTTGCTTCTATTCCCGGAAATGGTTTGCCCATAGAACCCGGTTTTATCTCCATCCCAGGATAATTAGTAATAACCATACTTCCTGTTTCCGTCTGCCAGAATGTATCATGAAATGTGAGGCCGTATGTCTCAGTTGACCATAATACTGCTTCGGCATTCAAGGGCTCTCCAACGCTGCATAGATGCCTGAGTGAAGAAAGATCAAATTTTTCCACCTCTGATTTACCCTCTTTCATAAGTGCTCTTATAGCTGTTGGTGCTGAATACCAGACTGTTATCTTTTGCTTTTCAATGAACCTGTACCAGTTCTCTGCTTTAAATCCTGAATCAAGGACGCATTGAGTAATTCCGTTCGACCACGGGCCGATAATTCCGTAGGATGTTCCTGTAACCCAACCCGGGTCTGCAGTA
>JAOZUQ010000121.1 GCA_029938635.1 Candidatus Aminicenantota bacterium | reverse complement strand
TTGAAGGGGAAACGTCCGAAATTTCTTCCCATTCCGATGTGGATTCCGGTCTCAATTATATCTCTCCTTGAGCGAATAATATATCCATTTCTTCCTCTGACACTGGGTCAGCTTGCCACATTCAGAAATGACAGTGTGGCTGAAGATAACAGTATTCCTAATGAATTGAGTGGAGAGTTCTCAGATATAAATGCTATGATAGAAGACTCGATTAAAGGTGAGCTTGATGAGCAGCAATATAGCCGGGATGTCAGGGAATGCCGTGTTTTTACAAAATATCTTATCGGAAAAAAGTCAACAGCTTATAATGAAAAGAAATATATTGAGTTCCTTTCCAAAACAGATACAACCCATTTGAACGGATTTGATAAAATCCTTTCAGGGATCGCAGTGAGATCTCCTTTTTTCACAAAGATCTGTGATGCTTATTCCCGTTTCTTTTTCCAGCATTCCTTACTCAGAAAAAAACTCGGAACGTTGTTCGCGATTCTTGAAACCTCGCCTGTGACATACCGGTATATAGATGATATAGGATCAAAAAATGTATTTACAATCCTGATCAATCTGGGCTTTCGTGGTGCCTGGTTTGTTTTCCATCTTTTTATTTCCATTCTGTTCTTTTTGCCACTTCAGATTCTTAAAGGGAGAGGTGGAAATAAGAAATTTAAGGGAGAAGGACTTGAGTAAGATTACTGTGATTGGTTCAGGCCCCAGCGGAGTTCATTTTGCCCTATCCTTACTTAAAAAGGGTCATTTAGTGGAAATGATAGATGTTGGTTTCTCAGGGCCGGACCCTGTAAACCCAAATGACAGTTTTAATGAATTAAAAGAGAATCTGGAAGATCCTGTGAAATATTTTCTGGGTGAGAATTTTGAGGCAGTAGTGGGGACAGATTCTGCAAGTGTTTACGAATTCCCACCTCATAAACAATATATATTTAAAAATCCTGAAGGCTATGGTGTTGAACTTCATGGATTTGAGCCCCATCTCTCATTTGCGAGAGGAGGACTTGCCGAGGCATGGACAGGTGGTTCATATGCTTTCAATAATACTGATCTGGAAGATTTTCCTTTCAGCTATTCTGATATTGAGCCTTTCTACAATGAAATCTCTGAAAGGATAGGGCTTATCGGACTCGATGATGATCTGGCAAGGTTCTTCCCTTTTCATAAAAATCTTCTGCCTCCGCTTGACCTTGATGAACATTCTCAGTTTTTGTTTGATAATTATGAAAAGAAGAAGGATAAACTGAATAAAAGCCTCGGGATGTATCTTGGCAGATCGAGGATCGCGACTTTAAGTAAGGACAAGGGATCCAGAAAAAAATGTGATTATTCAGGCAGATGTCAGTGGGGATGCCCGTCTGATTCTCTTTATGTTCCTACTATTACACTTAATGAATGTCTCAATTATAAGAACTTTAAATACATTTCCGGGATACTCGTTAAAAATTTTGATTATGATAGTAATAACAGAATAAATGCAATAATTGGATTTGATGTTGTAAAGAAGACAGAAAAAATATTTAAGGTTGAAACCCTTGCTCTTGCTGCCGGTACGATCGCATCCTCCAGAATTTTTCTTGAATCATTCCTGAAAAAAGAGGGGAAGATAATTAAATTGCCCGGCCTCATGGATAACAGGCAGATACTCGCTCCTTTCATCAATCTGAAAATGATCGGGAAACAATTCAATCCGGATAGTTATCAATATCACCAATTGGCCGTCGGCATTGATACTGATGATCCCAAAAATTATGTTCATGGCCAGATCACTACACTTAAGACCGGAATGATGCAGCCTCCTTTCCAGTCGATGCCACTTGACTTCAAAACAGGAATATTTCTCGGCAGACACTTACACTCTTCACTTGGAGTAGTTAATATCAATCTTTGCGACACTCGCAGAGATGATAATTATCTTACATTATCTCAAAATAGTGAAGGTGGATCTAAACTTGTGATAAATTATAAACCGCCGGAAGGCGAAGATAAAACAATAAAATTCTCGTTGAAAAAAATGGGAAAATTTTTCGGGAAGTTAGGGGCAGTCATACCGATGTTCCAGGTTCAATTACGACCGATGGGAGCAAGTGTTCATTATTCCGGGACGATCCCTATGTCAGGGAGTGGGAATCCACTTACTGTTTCCGAGAATTGCAAAAGTAATGATTTTAGCAACCTGTATATAGTTGACGGATCAACATTTCCATTCCTTCCGTCAAAAAATCTTACATTTACATTAATGGCAAACGCAGTAAGAATTGCTGAAACAGAATTTTAATAAGAGAGGAAAAAGATGAAGAATATTGTGTTTATTGTATTGCTGATAGTTATTTTAACACTTCTGCCTTTAAATGGAGAAAATGTTTCAAACATAAAATCATATATCGTCGATACTACGAGGGTGAAAGGTACAGATATTACCACCATTTTTGATCTTTCCGGAAAAGTTGTTGCAAACAGGGAATTAGTAATTAAATCTCCCAGTGCAGGTATTATTGCCCGGGTCCATGTTATAGATGGCGAGTGGGTGACGAAAGGGGAGAAGATCATTACTTTTAATAAAGACCAGATAAAAAAGATGATCGGACAGAATCTCAATGATATAAAGAAATGGGAGAAAATTCTCAAACAGAGGCAGAATTGGAAGGTTCGTGAGAAGAGTGCTGAGGATAATGCTAAAAAAAATATAAAAGATCATAAAGTGTATTTAGAAAAAAATCGCGAATTTCTTAAAAACCCTGTAGTCAAGACAGGAGGAGAGGGGAAAGTTCTCAGGATCAGATCAAAGGGGGACAAAGTAAGTGCCGGTTCAGAACTTGCAGTAATAGTTGATGATTATGTGATGAAGATTAAAATTTCTTCTGAAAATGAAGCTTACTTCTTCAAAGGAATGAGGATGGAT
>JAOZUQ010000071.1 GCA_029938635.1 Candidatus Aminicenantota bacterium | reverse complement strand
AAAAAATCTTGTTGGCTTTTTTCACACTCTCTCCAGGATTGGTGACTCTGCCGTAATTACTTTTACAATGACGCTCAAATATCATTCATTCAGTTTCGGCTTTCGCCATCATCTACCTCGCTCCCGCTACGGATGTGCTCATCCGCTTAACGCTTCCTGTCCCCGGGGTGATCGATATTAACGAGTCACCCCTGAGGTGGCCGCAACAGCAGATGGATGGCTACGCCTGACACTCCGTGCTGGTAAAATATCATTCTTTTTGTGAGGGAACGAAACAGAGCGGCTGGGAACCGGTTTTACCGAAGCGGCAATGTTCCGAAGGAAAAAGGCCACTGTCTGAGCATATGTCTTTCAGGTATGCGAGTTGGCCTCTTTAATGCCGCTGAATAATCCCCGGTCAGACGTTTCGTGGTGAACGAACAAATAAATGATATTTGATTGAACCTAATTGATAAAAGCAATTACGGAGAAACCAATCATCTGATTCTTTAATTGTTTTTTTTGTAAATTATTTATTTTTATTATTGACAATCCGAATTCGATAAAATAAAATAAATTTATCAATATGAAACGAAGTTTCATATAGTGAAACCATGAGCAACACTATAAAAAAAGCATTCGAGATCGTCCAACTAATAGAAAAAAACCAGGGTAAGTATACACTGACAGATATTGTGAAAATCCTCGGGATCAACAAAACCACTGCATTCAGAAACTTAAAAACTCTTGAGGAATTAAATATTCTCGAAAAGATAAACAATCTGTATTATCTCGGTATATCTCTCTTTGAAATGGGTAGTAAAGTGTACATTAAACAGATAGTCATTGAAAAGATCCACCCCATCCTGAGAGAACTTTCTGAAGATGTGAATGAAACGGTTAACCTTGCAAAGATCCACAATGGCATGGTCCTTTATCTCGACAAGATCGAAAGTAAAAGAAGTTTACAGATCCAGTCATCGATAGGTGATACCCTGCCTCTCTATTGTACATCACTAGGGAAATCGATCCTCTCCATTCTCCCGGAAGATGAAATGCGGGAGATAATAAAGAATATAAATTTTGAGAGAACAACTAACAAAACGATCAGTAATCCGAAAAAACTTATTGAACAGATCAATGAAATAAAACTGAAAGGCTATAGTATCGATGATGAGGAATTTGAAGAGGGTCTGGTCTGTATATCCGTTCCCCTTTACCTCAAGCATCACAATTTTTATGGAAGCTTCAGCCTGTCAGGGCCTTCTATCCGGTTTGACCAGGCTACCCTTCTGGAACTTTCCAAAAAATTAAAAAAATATAAAAACATAATTATTGAAAAACTAAAGCATTAAAGGAGGTTTCGAGATGTATAAAGGTTATATGAACAAATTTTTAAAGATAAATCTTTCAACGGAAAAATATTCCTTATCAACCCCTCCACCGGAATTATTTGAAGAATTTATCGGTGGAAAAGGTATGGGCCTTAAATTACTGATCGACATGGGTATAATTACCCAGGAACCCCTTTCTCCGGAAAACCCGCTTATATTCACAACCGGGCCTTTCACCGGTTCTCAGGTTCAGACCTCGGCACGATCAACACTTGTGACCAAATCTCCATTGACCGGGACATTCCTCGACTCCCATATGGGTGGCAATTGGGGGCCCGCATTAAAAAGATCCGGAATTGACTATTTAATTATAACCGGAAGATCAAAAAAACCTGTTTACCTTCATATATCTCCTGATAAGGTCGAGTTCATTGATGCAACTCCATTTTGGGGGAAAGGTATCTTTGAAACTGAGAAATCTCTGAAAAAGCAATATCCGGGTTCAAGAATCGCCTCTATCGGCCCTGCTGGCGAAAAGCTGGTTAAATTCGCCTGTATAGGTTCAGATCTCTACCGCCAGTTCGGTAGAGGAGGAGCCGGGGCAGTAATGGGATCAAAGAACCTGAAATCCATAGTTGTTGAAGGTAATATAAAAATTGAAATCTTTGACCCGGAGAACTTTAAAAAACTGAATGGTGAACTTACCAAAGATATCCTTGCTCACCCGGGTCCTGCAAAGAGAGATGAACTCGGGACAAACATGTGGATAAGACAGGGACAGGAGGATGGACACTTCCTCCCAACAAGGAACTTCAAAGATGTTCAGTTTGAAGACTATGAAGGAATTACCTCTGAAACAATGAAAAAGAAACTGAATTGGAAGAGTGTAAGTTGTTTTAATTGTGTTATCAAATGTTCGAAACTGGCTACCTGGAAGGGTCTCGAAGTTGAGGGCCCCGAGTATGAAACCACTGCATATCTTGGATCAGGCTGTGGGATCGGTGATGCAGAAAGTGTTGCATATGCAAACTACTTATGTGATGACCTTGGTCTTGACACGATCTCGGCCGGAGTAGTAACTTCGTTTGCAATGGAGGCATTTGAAAAAGGGATACTTACTTCATCCGATGTTGACGGTATTGAACTCAATTTTGGAAATGCCGAAGCCCAATTCACCCTGCTGAAAAAAATAGCTCATAGAGACGGAATCGGTGATCTGCTTGCAGAGGGTACAAGGATAGCTTCTGAAAAAATAGGGAAAGGATCGGAATATTTTGCTATCCAGATAGCCGGAATGGAATTGTCCGGAGTTAATATAAAAGGGAGCTCTTCGATGGGCCTTACTCTTGCCACATCTGATTTTGCAAGCCATACAAGATTCTGGTCATGCTCTGATGAGATGGCAGGAAATCTTACGTTTGAGAACACTCCGAAGTTTATAAAAGAGGGACAGGATGATGTAAATGCCAGGAATTCTCTTGTTGTATGCGATTTTGTCCCCTTTGGATTAGACAGGCTGGCTCCCGTTCTGCAGGCATTGACGGGATTAAAGACAGATGTTCAAAAATTGCTTGACCTCGGAGAAAAGATATCAAATATGACAAGGATGTACAATTACAGAAACGGCAGATCAAGATCAAGTGATACCCTACCTCAACGGTTTTTTTCAGAAAAACAGGAAGCAGGAATGTTTAAAGATAAATTTCTTACAAAAGAAATATTTTCCGACTGGCTGGATAAATATTATCAAGTCAGAGGATGGGATGCCGAAGGATTTCCTACTCCGGAAAAGCTTAACGATCTTTCAATAAAAAAGTTCTAAGGGAAAGTGACTGAAATGAACAAGAAATTCGATCAATTAGCTGACAGGACCCTTCATCTTGAGCCTGAGGGAGCCTATGCAGTCCTGGCAAAAGCAAATGAACTTGCAGCCTCAGGAAAAAAGATCATTCATCTTGAGATAGGACAACCCGATTTCCAGACGTTTGCCAATATTGCCAAAGCAGGGACAGATGCTATCATTAACGGTGAAACAAGGTATACGCCTTCTGCAGGGATACCCTCCTTAAGAAAGGAAATTGCAGAATACACAGGAAAAAGACTTGGGTTGAACTTCACTCCCGGCCAGGTTGTTGTTGGCCCGGGAGCCAAGCCCCTCCTTTTCTTCCCGATGATGGCGCTTTTGGAGCCGGGAGATGAAGCAATCTATCCTGACCCCGGATTCCCGAGTTACAAGGCTATAATAGAAACCATGGGAGCTAAACCTGTACCAATTCCTCTCAGGGAATCAAAGAATTTTTCTTTTGATATAGATGAACTGGAATCAAAGGTTAATGAGAAGACACGGCTATTGATAATTAATTCCCCTTCAAATCCAACCGGAGGAGTAACCCCTGAAAATGACCTGAAAAAAGTAGCAGAACTGGCAGAGAAATTCGACTTTTGGGTATTATCCGATGAAATTTATACAAGGCTTGTATACTCCGGAGAACCGGTTGCCAGTATATGCCAGATCCCGGGGATGGAGAAGCGTACAATAATAATGGATGGATTCTCAAAAACATATGCAATGACCGGCTGGCGCCTCGGTTATGGAATTATGCCCGAAGCATTAGCGGATAAAGTTGGTCTTCTTATGACCCATTCCGTTGGATGTACGGCCTCTTTTACACAGATCGCAGGGATCGAAGCCCTTGCCGGACCCCAGGGACAGGTAGAAGAAGTTAAAAGAACATTTAAAAAGAGAAGAGATATAATTGTAGATGGCCTGAACAATATACCCGGGATAACATGTCTGCGGCCGGACGGCGCATTCTATGTTTTCCCGAACATTAAAAGTTTTGGAAAAAGTTCCGAAAAGATCGCCGACTACCTTCTGTCCGAAGCCGGAGTAGCACTTCTCCCGGGTACATCCTTTGGAGAGAACGGTGAAGGGTACCTCCGTTTATGTTATGCAACATCCGTCAGCGAGATAGAGGAAGCACTTTCAAAAATTAAAGATACTATCATTAAATTAAATTAATAAGGAGAGAACAAATGAGTTTACATTTTCCGTTTTTATCAAAAAAAGATATGGAGCAGATCGATGCTCTGAAAGAATCTTATGGTGGAGCATCAGCTATTGAAGAATCAATAAAAAAGATGAGAGAATATCCGGTCAGGAAAAAAATAGCTGAAAAGAAAGGGTTCGGTGATACGCTGGAAAAAGCCGAAAAATATGCACTGTCATTCGCGAAAGTAGAAGATTTTATTGAAAAAGAGAATATCAGTTTCACAAAACCGGGAGTTGCTACAACACAGGTTTCAGGTTGGCAGGGCGCACCTGTAACACTTAGAGCAATGGAGAGGATCGCGGAAGACAAGGAGACACTTATAGCAAAAGAATTTATTTCGGTAATGGCTCTTACCGAGGATTATGTCCTTAACGGGGAACTTCTAACAACTCTGGCAATGGCTGAAAATATAATGGGGGCAGAAAAATTTTGTAATACAAATATGGTAAGCACTCCTCTTAGTAACAAAGCATATGAGAGACTGGAAAAAATAACCGGTGAGAAATTCGATACATTCTCTCCGGACAACAATTCACGTGCTCTGATCCTTAAAAACATGGGTACACCGTTCGGTAACCTGGGTGGAGTCGAAGTTGCCAACAACAACCATCTTATTTATCTGGATGGTGTAACCAGAGGAGCGGTTAATACCGGAGGAGATTTCTTCCTCAATCCAAGTTGGTCAACTATTGTAGCCGCCTGTTACTATGCCCGGGATATAAAAAACCTGAGTTTTAAAATATCAATGCTCCTTTCCACTCAGAATGCAATCCAGTTGAGGATGCTCATGAACATAATGAAAGAATATCTTAGAGATGACGGTACCACTCCCCTTTACGAGATCAATCTTGGTAATGGCCAGTCACCTGAAATGTTCATTCAATGCGCAAAAGAACTTAAGGAATCCGGAATCCCCGGGGTATCCGTTGCAGGACATCTCAGAATCAACCCCGACCTCGGAATTGCCGATTTTGACTGGACAGAGAATGCTCATAAAGTACTGGATTCAGGAACAGATATGACGATCAAATATGAAAGTGACGGGACTTCCAGAGAACTTGATACAATGGGCACATACTTTCTCCCCAAGGATGAAAGACTTGCAAACAGTCAAGAGATCGGTGATGTAATATATTATAAAAGTGTAAGATGTTCGAATGATGCAAAAGAAATTATGAGAAAAGGACATAAAGCAACATTCGGTAAATTGTCATACAGATAAAAGGAGATTAAATGAAACATAAATTAGCAATACTTGGTTTCGGTACTGTCGGACAGGGGATCTGCGAGATACTCCGGGACAAGGAAGGATACCTTAAGAACAAATATGATTTTGAATTTGATATTGTTGCTGTTTCCGATCTTCACTTCGGCAACGTGTATAATCCTCAAGGGCTCGATATTAATGAGCTGCTTGAGAAGGGTTCACAGAAAACACCGTTTTCCTCAGATCTGAAAGAGTGGGATAATCTGGCGATGATAAAAGAGAGCAATGCAACCACAATCCTCGAGCTTACATATACAGATCTTGAAACTGGTGGACCTGCAATGGCACATTGCAGAACAGCATTGGGAGCAGGGAAGAATATAGTAACAAGCAACAAGGGGCCGGCAGCACTAGCTTACCCGGAAATGAAAAAAATAGCCGATGAGAACGGTTCCAAATTTCTCATCGAGGGAACTGTATGTGCGGGAACACCGGTTATAAACCTTTCAGACGGGCCTCTTGCAGGATGTGAGATCTCAAAGATCAGAGGGATCCTTAACGGAACCACCAACTATATGTTATCTGAAATGGAGAAAGGTGTTGGATACGAAGAGGTTCTGAAAATCGCTCAGGAGAAGGGATATGCGGAAGCTGACCCTACTGGTGATGTGGAAGGACATGATGCTCAGGGAAAAGTAACAATACTTGCAAATATAGTAATGGGTGCATCCCTTAAAGTATCAGATATCCCTTGTAAGGGTATCACGCAGATCACACCGGAAGATATTGAAAATGCACGTAACAATAATAAAAGATGGAAACTTATAGGTAGTGTAGAAAACAATAACGGGGAAGTAAAAGGATCAGTCTCACCTGAAATGATTGACATGTCCCATCCCCTTGCCGGTGTAATGGGAGCGACAAATGCGCTTACATTTACAACAGACCTCCTGGGAGATGTAACGATTGTGGGTCCGGGTGCAGGAAAGATCGAAACAGGTTTTTCAATTCTGACCGATCTTCTAAGGATAAACAGAGGTTAGTCTATATATCCGGAGTCCGGATTCGGACTCCGGCAATTAGGAGTTATAATGAATAATATTTTATTTAATGATTTATATTCGGAAGCTACCAATGCGATGGAGCATTCATTTATCAGAGAGATCCTCAAGGTCACAAAAAGTGTTGAGGGGATAATCTCACTTGCCGGAGGATTGCCCCACCCTGATTCCTTCCCGAAACAAAAACTATCGGAGCTGTTCTCGGAAGTGATACAAACAGAAGGTTCGGAAGCTCTTCAATATGGAGCAAGTGACGGTGATAAAGTATTTAAGGATACTATTAAAAATTTCGAAGATGTCCCCTATCTTGCAGATGATGAACTTATGATCACTGTCGGGTCAACGAACGGAATATATTACTTTACGAGAACCCTCATAAATCCCGGAGATATAATCATCTGTGAAGCTCCGAGCTTCCCCGGGTCCATTACATCAATGGAAGCATGCGGGGCCCGACTTGTCGGAATAGAAATGGACGAGCTGGGAATGCGCCCCGATCTTCTTGAAGAAAAGTTGAAGGAACTGACTTCAAAAAATGAACCGGTAAAATTTATATATGTTATTCCTGAATTTCACAACCCTACGGGAAGGACTATGGATCTGCAGAGAAGACGAGACATCATTAAAGTAGCAACAAAGTTCGGTCTCCCCATCCTTGAGGATCAGCCTTACCGGGAGCTGAGGTTCTCAGGTGAACGGGTAATGACACTTTGGGAGATCGCCAGAACAGAATTCAACGATCCGAAACTCGTGACAATTGCAAAATCATTTTCAAAAATACTTGGACCGGGACTTAGATTGGGTTTTGCTTCCGGGCCTCCGGAAACAATAAATCATATGGTCAAATGGGCACAGAAAGTAAATGTCAGCCCCGACTGTCTTACTCAGAGGGTCACAGCAAGATATATAGAAAGAGGGTATATGAGATCTCACATTAAGAAGATAATAGATCTTTACAAACCTAAAAAAAAAGCAATGATGGATTCGCTTGAAAAATATATGCCGGATGGCGCGAAATGGACAAACCCCGATGGAGGTATGTTCATCTGGGTCACATTTGACAAATCTATTGACACTGATGACCTGTTTGAAAAAGCGATCAGGAATAAAGTTGCTTTTATACCGGGGGCAAAGTTCTATCCGAAAGGGACAGGGAGAAAAAATGAAATAAGACTTAATTTTTCTTATCCTGAAACTGAAATGATAGAAGAGGGAATAAAAAGGCTGGCTCAGCTCCTTTAGATCAGGAGGGTTTTAGGAACAGGCTGTCAGAATATCTTAAAAACATTCGTCAATAGTACAGATCCTGTTCTTCCCCATTTTTTTCCCTTTGTACAAAGCCTTATCTGCACTTTCGATAAGTGACTGGCTTGTTTGTCCATCTCTGGGAAATGTAGAAAGCCCTACAGTGATCGTAATCAGGCCTATAAATTCTTCGTTTTTTGATTTGAACCTGAATTTCTCAATCTCTTCAAGAATTCTCTGCCCCACTTTTAATGCAGCTCTTTTCCCTGTTTCAGGTAATACGACAGCAAATTCTTCTCCACCATATCTGGCAAGGAAATCACAACCTCTCACTGATTTAGAGAGGATAGTCGCGATATCAGAAAGAACTTTGTCACCGGATTGATGGCCAAAGGTATCATTGACCCTTTTAAAGTCATCGATATCAGCCATCATCAGGCTCAACCCTTTCCCGAGCTTTCCATGCTCCTTCATATTTTCATCCAGCACCGATTTAAAAGATCTCAGATTGAAAAGTCCTGTTAATTCATCAGTCTGAGAAAGTTTTTTGTAGTATATGCTCTTTTTTGCCAATTGAGTAAGGGCCCGTCTCTCGAGAGCTTTATTTACTACGAAAAGAGTATGTTTGAACTTGAAAGGCTTGGTAATGAAATCTATTGCACCGGCTTTGATAGACTCTATTGCCGATTCTATTGACGCATATGCAGTCATTATAATAACCGGCATTTCAGAGTTACAAATAAGGATCTCCTTGGTAAGAGTAATCCCGTCCATATTCGGCATCTTCAGATCTGCTATGACAAGATCTACCTCATCTTTCTCAATAATAGGTACAACTTTATGAGGATCATCGGTACTGATAACTTTAAATTTTTTATCTTCGAGGAATTCTTTTAATAGAGTAAGAGTTTCAATTTCATCATCAACAATTAGAATTGTCCTTGTTTTTTCAGAATCGCTAAACATTTTCCTCTCTTGTCTCCATATAAAAAGTAAATTAATTTTAAACTTTTTTAAAAAAAATGTCAAAACAACCAATGAATATATAATTTCCAATACATTGAATTCTTCCTGAATTTATATTATAGTAAAGCTTATTTCCGGGAGATATTCATGCAGAGATTATTCAGAGTTTCCTCACTAATTAATAATGTAACCTATGAAATGAGAACATATGATAAAGTAGCATTTCACTGGTTCGTAGCTGACAGGGAAGATATTGGTTTGATATATGAAGATAAGATAATTAATTATTCCAAACTTTCTGAAAAAAACAGGAAAAATGCCGAGAGATATATTCGTGAACTTTTTAGTGAAAAGGATGCAAAACTCCTGAAATCAGAGCTTGACAGGAAAAGCAGCATTATAACAACAATTGAAGAGGTAAAATTACCGATCCCCGATCATATTCAGCCTTATGGTATTCTCAAAGCCGAAAAAGGAAAGGGCTTTTCTGACCTCTCTTCACTTAAATCGTATGAATTGCCTTTCAAAGTAAAAGGGTTCTTCAATATAATCGATGCTTATGAATCTTTAAAAGGAGATGATAATCCCACTGTGATCACACGACTACCTGAAAATTTTCGTAAAGGAAACAAATGATAAAATTGATTGCACCCCTTGGAAACCCAGGGCCGGAATATCTGTCCAGCCGGCATAATGCCGCATGGCAGCTTATTGAACATCTTTCCTTTTTCGAGGAACTGAAATGGCAGGAAAAATTTAACGGAACCATGACAGATTTCAGGAATGGAGATGAAAAGATACATATTATTTTACCAAAAACATTTATGAACCGAAGCGGATCGAGCATAGCTGCAGCTGCAAACTTCTATAAGATCACCCCTGAAGAGATACTGGTAATTCATGATGATCTTGAACTCAATTTTGGAATCGTGGGTTTTAAATATGGAGGAGGATTGGGAGGACACAACGGACTCAGATCGATCACATCTTCCATCGGGACAAGAGATTATAACAGGTTCAGAATTGGTATCTCAAGACCGGATCATAAAGATATCACCTCCTATGTTCTTGGGAAATTCAGTAAAGAGGAACAGAAAGAACTCCCGTTCCTCCTAAGTGAAAGTGCATCAATTCTTGAAGTTAATTTTGAATTGGATTTCAAGGAACTGGATTTAAAACACAGGAAAATCAAAATTATAGAGAACTGAATGATTAATAATAAAGAAGAGTTTATTTTTCAGGCTACAGAGAGATATTTTGCTCAAACTCAAAAAGGGGTGAGTGAAATAGCTGCAGAGGAACTGAAAGAGCTTGGAGCCGATCAGTGCAAACCTGCTTACAACGGGGTTTATTTCTCTGCTGATGATAAAGTGCTTTACAAACTGAACTATATGGTTAAAACAGTCAGCAGGATTCTGGCACCTCTGGTAAGTTTCACTATTCATAGCGAAAAAGAACTTTATAAAAAGTGTTTTAACATAGAATGGGAAAGTTTTATGTCAGCGGAAAAAACCTTTGCTATTTCATCATCTGTATCGAACAGCAAGATCACCCATTCACGTTTTGCAGCACTCAGGGTAAAGGATGCAATTGCCGACCGTTTCCGTGAAT
>JAOZUQ010000070.1 GCA_029938635.1 Candidatus Aminicenantota bacterium | reverse complement strand
AAAAAATAAAAAATCAGTCTGTACTCTTGACTATTATATTCTAATGGGCGTCCCCATGTTTTTGTTGAAAAATAAATTCTCATATGATAATTATGTAAATAGATAATATGACTAATCATAATGTGAATTTCCCGATTGTGAAGGATAAAGTGTGGTATCTGAAGAAGGTCAATATCTTTTCCGGATTGACTATGGATGAAATGATGTTCCTGGACAGGAACTCTAAAATGAAAACTTTCCACAAAGGTGAAACTATTTATTTCGGAGAGAGGGATCATGACAAAATATTCTTTCTGAAGAAGGGGAAGGTTAAGCTTTTAAAGATAGATATGACAGGGAAAGAGATGGTTTATGCGATCCTGAAAGAGAATGAAGTGTTCGGTAGTTTGTCTCAATTAAAGGAGAATATTAATAATGAATATGCTGAATCACTCAGTGAAACTCTTGTATGTTATATCAGCAAGGATCAATTTTTTAAGTTTATCGAAAACAAACCGTCTATAATGGTTAAGCTCAACAGGTTGCTCGGTATGAAGGTGCTTGAACTTGAGATGCTGATAGAGGAGTTGACCTTTAAATCGGTTTTCGGCAGGATCGTTTCCTTATTACTTAAACTGAATCAGAAATTCGGAGTTGATTATAAAGAAAGTATTCTGATCAACCTGACATTGACCCATAATGATATTGCATCAATGATCGGAGCGACAAGAGAATCGACAACACTGGCATTGAATAAATTAAAGGAACAAAAATTGATTAATTCCGAGAGAAAAAAAATAATCATCGAAAATTTTGAAAAGCTGAAGGAACTTTCGGAAGGTTAACGCCCATACCGGGCCGAAGCCCGGCACAGGTTTTTCTCCTGTAAACATAGGAGGAGTCAACTATTTTTGTAAATAGTCCCTAAAACGAAACCAAAGACAATGTGACCCATAAAGCTTCCCATTGCCATTATAAATGAGCCTGAAAAAATTCCTGAAGTAAAACTCATACCCTTCATTACCATCATCATGGGCATAACCATTAACTGAGCTGCCAGGAACGGAATTATAGAGTAGAGAATTCCATTCAGCCATCCTTTCGAACTGAATTTTTTGTAAAATACTGCAGCATATATGAATGCAAGCACAAGACCGATCATAAAATGGGCCATCCAACCAAGAACCTCATTGTTCCCCATCATGCTTCCAAGCATTTTGCCTATATTCATCTTTGGCATTCCCATCATCGGTGCAACCAGCATCAACATTGTCATTGCCGCCGTAGCAACAATACCTGAAACCAAAACATTTTTTAAATTAACTTTTTTCATTAAATCCTCCTTTGTCTGGAGGCATAATAATCTGATTTTTTGATATGGTCTGTAAGATAAATTACAAAATCGAAATTTTGTGCTGAATTTCAATTAAATGAGATAGAAATTCCGGTGAGGGGTAATTGGTGAGAGGTTATCCGGAGATTTCCTCTCACTCCGGACCTCTTACCAAAGGTTTTTTTAGCAGCCTTCGAGTTTCTTTTTCTTTTTTTTCGGCCGTTTTTTAAATTTTTTCTTTACAACAGGTGTTGTCCCGGATCCGGAAGCTATACCCGATCCTCCGCCAAGGTACCCTGCAATTGCAGCTTTAGTTTTGTATATCAATATTTCATCATCCGATACTTCTCCTGAGGGAGGGGCAGGGTTGAGAATATTTTTGTTCCAGTAGTTCAGTCCGCCTTCAAGTATATATGAATCTAGTCCTGTCGAATTCAATATCAGCCATGCCTGGGATGCATGAGAATTCCCGTTTGAATACAGTATGATCATCTTTTGATCCTGAGAAAGATCATCAAGAGAATCTTTTGACAAGAGATCTTTCAAGGGTATATTCTCTGAAGTCTTTATATTTCCTTCATTGAATTCTTTTTCATCGCGTATGTCGATCAACCTGTAATCTTTTCTCTCCTCCACTACCCACTCTGAAAGTGTTTCAGGAGAGATCTGATCTTCATTGCTTAATATAACAGAAGATAATGTTTCCGGATCGAATCTGAATTTTGACTTGTCAGATCCCGGAAGAAAGACCATAATAATTCCAAGTATTATCGCTATGGTAAATCCGAGCTGTTTATTTATTATTTTCATTTTTTATTCCTTTTCTCCGAACTTCTTTTCAAGTTTTTCTGCACCGACAAAACCCAGAAGAGCAACTATAACAATAATAAATCCGATCTGCCCCATGGTCATACCTGTTGCTTTGCTTATAACGAATCTGTCACCCAGATGTCCGCTGTAGAAAAACTTTTTAAACATAGGGACGGTCTCACCGAATATGAACATTCCAAATAAACTTCCAAGGATATAAAATATGGCATCCTGTTTTAAAGTTGCAAGGCCCACTACTGAAGTTCCCGGGCAATATCCTCCCACGGCAAATCCAACTCCCATAATAAGGCCGCCAACAATTCCCGGCCATAAATAGGATGGGTTGATATAGATCAGATCCATGTCTATCCACCCGAAAGAATCCATGAAAGTTAGTCCTATGACCCCTGTTACTATTGCCGTGAACATCACCTTGAAAACGGTGAGATCCCGCAGGTAGAACTGAAGAGCAAGTTTTCTCGAGTTCCCAAATCCGCCTCTTTCCAGAAAAAATCCGAATCCGATTCCGATGAAAAAATAAATAAGGAAGATAATATTGTCATTGATGTTTAATGTTATTGATAATGGTCCGGTCATTTTTTTCTCCTCAGATCCATAATTTCCTCACAAACCATGCAGCCATATATGCTCCTGCAAAGATTGCGATCATTGTTATCCAGCTTCCGACTACCATTGTAGCTCCGCCACATAGGGCTACACTGGAGGTGCACCCCCTTGCAAGCCTGGCGCCGAATCCAAAGAATCCTCCACCAATGAATGCAAAGATCCACCTTTTTCGATTAGAAATTTGAGGACCTTTATTCGTCTCTTTTTTAATTCTTCCTGCAAAAGCTCCCGAAATGATCCCTCCGGCAAATACTCCGAGTATCTCAAATATCAGCCAGTGTTCGAAAGGATTCTTATCCTCTCCTCCATATTTCTTCAGATAAAAATTCTCATTTACATGATCAGGTGCTACTGCTTTTTCAACAGCAACAACTGTTCTCATCATAGCGCCCGAAGCACCAAGTCCCAGTCCGGTAATCCAGAAAGCGATCAGCATAACCAGGCCAAGTCCGACTCCTGCAAGGTAAGGGTTTGTATATTTTTTTGTTTCCACTAATCCTCCTTTATGATCAGTATGGAAGCCAGCTGTTCATCTGACCGGCTTCGACAATAATAAATCTTAAGAATAAACCTCCTGCTATAACCAGTACAGGAGCTAGTTTAGGGTTGATATTTCTCCCTTTAAGTTCAAGCAATTCCAGAAGTGCCGGAATTAAAAGCCCGAACATAACAATAAATATCCAGAATGAGGGTGTCAAAGCTCCACCTGTGATCAGAGCAAGAGCCGCTTTGTATTGTGCTGATGAAGTTGCAAGTCCGATCAGGAACAATAATATAAAAACCCCTTCAGTTAATAATAATGCTATATCTACTTTTGTGAAGAGCGATTTCTCTTTGTGCTCTTTTGATAAAAGGATGACCATTGCTACTGCAGATGAGAGTCCGGAGACAAGGAACAATGGTCCAAGCATCGCTGAGTTCCAGAACGGGCGTGACCCGAAGGCACTTAGCAGGATACCGGTATATATTCCCAGTGTTATTGCAAACGGGATAGTAATACCGGCTATTATTTTATAGTTCTCTTCTGAAAATTCAGTTAATTTTCTAAATAAAACATCCAGTTTTAAGAATGAAAGGAATTTGTTAACAAAGGAAAATATTCCCGGATATGATTCTCTGATAGTTGCGAGTATTAACAGAAAGGATAGAGGGTAAACCATCAATAAAACCCATGAGCCCCATGACATGGGAGAGGTGATCTCAAATGCAGTATAAAATCTCCACACAAATAATTTGTGTTTAATATCAAGGAAGAGGAAAACCATTCCCAGGCTCAGAATGATGGGAGCCCAGAGAGAGAGTTTTCCTGATGAAAGTGCGAAACCGTCCTTTTTATTTCTGAATGCCATAACTGAGGCAATTATCAGTATCCCGGCCGTAAGTCCGCCGAGGAAGAGATAAAGGGGGACTTCCCATCCCCAAGCATGAAAATGGCCGTTAACCATGTTTGAAATTTTATTTGTTGTTATTGTGATCTCTTTCATTTTTTCACCTAAATAAGATAATAGACATTTGGATCTGTCCCGGCTTCAGGAATAATTGTTTTAAACTTCCGGGCCCTGAGAAGGCGTGATACTCTGCTCATCGGATTATTAAGATCTCCGAAGGCAATAGCATGAGTGGGGCAGACAGAAGCGCATGCCGGTAATTCCCCTTTCTCAACCCTGTGATCACAGAAAGTGCACTTACTTACATAACCTTCAGGCATAACGAACCTTGCATTGTAAGGGCAGGAGACCACACAGGCCTGACATCCCGTACATTTACCCGGATCTACCTTGACGATATTAGAACCTTTTTTAATATGGCTGGCTCCGGTGGGGCAGGAGGCGACGCATGGTGTATCCGAGCAATGATTACATCTCTCTGATCTTATTTCCATGTGCAGGTTGGGGAACTTACCAGTAACCTCTTCCACTATCCAGTCTCTGTGCAGGCCTTCGGGGACATCGTTCTCAGTCTTGCAGGCAACAACGCAGGCCCCGCATCCGACACACAATTTTGTATCAATTACCATTCCGTATTTTTTCATTGTGGTCTCCTATGTGATAAATGTGACAAAGTTTCCTCTCATTCCGGTTCCGCCCATAATTTCGTCTGTATGCACTTTTGTTATAAGGGTGGAGTCGTCTGCACCCCGCATATATGCTTTTGTGAGGAATTTATTAGTGTGGCCGAAACCGTGAACCATGTACACTGAATCGGGTCTTATTCTCTCTGTAACTTTCACTCTGATCTTGTTGCTTACAACACCATCCTGATTCTCAAGTTTAATGTATTGACCATTCTTCAGGTCCCAGTCCCTTGCTGTCAGAGTATTTATCCATACATGATTCTCATTCTGCAATTGTGTAAGGATAGGATTATTGGTTGTTCTGCCGAAAGCATGAAAAGGAGATCTTCCTACGAGTAACCTGAAATAATCTTCCGGGGGACTCTCATGTTTCTTGTAAACCGGGATAGGATCGAAACCATTCTCTTCAAGTAATTGAGAATAAAGTTCAACTTTCCCGCTATCGGTATCAAATTCAATATTTTCATTTTTGTCATAGTAGATCGGAGTATCATCAGCGACAGTAATGACACCTTTACTTTTCAGTTCCCTAAGGGATGTTCCCGCTTTTTTAAGTCTAAAATCAAGATATTCTTCGATGTTTTTCCATTTGAAATATTCATTAAGTCCTAGTTTGTCAGCCAGTTTTTTTGCTATCCACCAGGAAGGTTTAGAATTATAGAGAGGATCGGCAGCAGGCATCCTCAGAGCGATCTGGGCTTTCTTTCCTGAAGTGACTCTCAGTTCTCCATACCTTTCAAGGTATGAGCATTCAGGGAGAACAACATCCGCCCAACCTGTTATTTCCATAGGGAGTATATCAACCGCAACAAGGAGATCCAGGTTTTGAATCGCTTCCAGGGTTTTAGCTCTGTCAGGCATTGTTCTCATTGCGTTCGTTCCGTAAACGATCCATCCTTTAAAACTACAACTTTTATCTACCGAGGGGATGGAGGCATAACAAATACCTGAAGAGAGGGCAAGGTTTGCCAGCTCGTATTTTCCCGGGAATGCGTCTCTCCAGGTTTTTGATGGTTTCGGATAAGGAGGGTGAGGGTATCCCGGCACATCAGCTTTTAAGGGATTGAAAAATCCACCCTTTTGCCCCCAGTTTCCGAGAAGTGCATTCAATATTGCGCCGGTTCTTACACGCTGAGTATCATCACCATACCATACAACCATCCTTCCGGGATGAACAAGAGTAGCCGGAGCATTTTTTGCCATGATCCTTGCAGTTTTCCTGATAATATCCGGTTTTATTGTAGTCTCTGTATATGCCCATTCCGGAGTATATTTTGCCACATGGGATTTGAGTAATTCAAAACCCGTAGTATTATTTTTAACAAATTTTTTGTCATAAAGTTCTTCTGAGATAATAACATTTATCCATGCGAGCAAGAGTGCCATATCTGTCCCCGGCTTAATGGGAAGCCAGTAATCTGATTTGCTTGCTGCGACTGAGAATCTGGGATCTACTGTTATTAGAGTAGCTCCATTTGATAATGCATCCCCGAATTCTTTAACCTGTGAACTGTGAGTGTTCTCGCCGATATGTGTCCCGATAAAAACAAGACACTTACTATTCGACATATCTGTCCGTTCCGGAGAATCAATTGGTTCACCGTAAGTAAGGATATATGCTTCTTCTCTCGGTCCCCTGCAACTCCCGTATGAAGGTGCAGCAATATTTGATGAACCGTAAGCTTTCAGTAATTGTTTGAAGAATGATCCATCCGATCCATGGGTAAGTAGAGCAACACATTCGGGGCCGTGTTCTTCAGCAATTTTTTTTAGTTTTGAGGCAATATATTCAAATGCTTCATCCCAACTTGCTTCTCTGAAATATTGTTCTCCTCTTTCTCCGGTCCTTATGAGGGGTGTCCTGAGCCTGTCCGGATCTGTATAGGTTCCCCAGCCGCCACTCCCTTTCGTACAGAGGCGTCCGTTAGAATGATGATCATCTTTGTGCCCGGTAATTTTCCAGGGTGCTCCATCCCTGGTATAGGCCCATCCTGCACATTTATAAGTACACATCGCGCAATATGTTGGTGTTTTTTTCACATTACTTTCAGGCGGTGTTGATTCCGGTTGACTTTTTCCGTTGATCAGTTTTCCCGAAACCACAGAACCTACAGCGCTGTAACCGGATATCTTTATGAAATCTCTTCGAGTGAACTTTGAGGCCATACGCCCTCCTTTTACAAGACTTTTAAATGTTTAATATTTAAAAAGTAAGGTTATACCAGAAGGGCGTTTATGTCAAACGAATAATACAAAAAACCTGTGTTGATCAGTGCAGGTTTAAAGAAGGTTTTAATGTTGCTTGAATTCTAGCGGAAAATGAAGTAATATAACGCTTGCAACATTTTCATTGGAAATACTACATTGAACGAAATTAACTACACTCTTATTATTGTATACTTTGTTTTGCTAGCGTTCCTTTCTATTTACGGGAGCCACCGTTATTATCTTGCATTCCTTTTCATGAAAACCCTGAATAATAAAAAAGCTCCTAAAAAGGAGTTTGAATCCCTCCCCCGTGTGACTATTCAATTGCCTCTGTTCAACGAGATGTATGTAGTTGAACGTCTTATTAACAGTGTTGTAAAAACTGATTATCCGAAGGAGCTTCTGGAAATACAGGTTCTGGATGATTCAACTGATGAGACTGTGGAAATAGCAAGTGCAAGGGTGGATCAATACAAAAAAGAAGGGTTTGATATTGAATATATTCACCGTTCCAACAGAGAAGGTTTTAAGGCCGGAGCACTTGAAGAAGGGATGGCTAAAGCAAAGGGTGAATTCATTGCAGTTTTTGATGCTGATTTTATACCAACACCTTCCTTTATAAAGAAGACGATCCACTATTTTACAGATTCAGGGATAGGGATGATCCAGATGAGATGGGGTCATGTTAACAGAGAGTATTCACTTCTCACAAAATTGCAGGCAATTTTTCTTGACGGACATTTTGTTATTGAACATACAGCAAGGAACAGGACAGGACGGTTCTTCAATTTTAATGGAACTGCCGGAATCTGGAGAAAGAAAACTATAATTGATGCGGGAGGATGGCAGCACGATACTCTTACAGAAGATCTGGATCTGAGTTACAGGGCACAGATGAAAGGGTGGGAATTTGTTTATTTGCCCATGTATGAGGTCCCTGCGGAACTTCCGGTAGATATTATAGCTTTTAAAAGTCAGCAGCACCGATGGGCTAAAGGATCGATCCAGACAGCAAAAAAACTTCTCGGTAAAATATTCAGATCTGATTATCCATTCAAGGTAAAAGTGGAATCTGTATTTCACCTTGCCGGGAATGTAAATTATCTTGTTATGATCCCATTCTCATTGCTTATTCTTCCTTTGATAATAGTACGTACCGAACTTGACTGGAGCAAATGGCTGATAGTTGATATCCCTCTGTTCCTCCTGGCCACTACTTCTATCTCCGCTTTTTATCTCCTTTCTCAAAAATACATTTTTTCGTCATGGAAAAGCACATTCAAATATCTCCCGTTTCTTATGGGCCTTGGGATAGGGTTGTCGGTAAATAATTCAGTGGCAGTTCTTGAAGCTCTGTTCGGTCATGAAAGTGAATTTGTACGTACACCTAAATTTGGTGTTGAGGGTGGCGGAGAAGACTGGACCAAAAAGAAATACCGGGCAAAAAGGAAACTTCTGATACCTTCAATTGAACTTATCCTGGGTATTTATTTTTCTGTCGCAGTCTATATTGCTTTTATAAACCATATGTGGCTGGTATTACCTTTCCTTTTATTGTTTCTTTATGGTTATCTTTTTATTGCCCTCCTTTCCTTCAAATCTATTATCGAATCTTTCCTGAAAAGAAGAAAATTTCTTAAATTAAACAATTAAGAGATATCGAGTTTGAGAAATTATTTTAATCATTTATAATAATTGATCAGTTTGTTTCCTGGCAACGGGATTTTCCCGATCTTCATTCGGGATACTATATCAGGAGGATGACATATGACCAGTAAAAAATTATTAAATGTAATGATATTCATTTCTATCCTTTTTGTTCCGGTTATGAAGTTAGCGGGAGAGGTGAGAAAGCCTGAAAGCAAAGTGGAAATCAAAGAGTTGAAGGAGAAGATCGTAAAAACCACCCATAGTATAAAGTCAGGAAATAATAAAATTGATTATGATGTTTATGCAGGGACTCTGTTGTTAAAAGGGGATGAAAAAACGGCGACCGGTTCATTTTTTTTCATATCCTATGTAAGAAGGGGGAATTATAAAAGAGCGGATCGTCCGGTTATATTCTCCTTTAATGGAGGCCCTGGCTCTTCATCCGTGTGGCTTCACCTCGGATTGCTGGGGCCGAAAAGGGTATTGTTGAATAATGATGGCAGTATGCCGATGCCGCCTTACAAACTTGTCCCGAACAAATATTCTCTACTGGACGTTGCCGATCTTGTATTTATTGATCCTGTCAGTACAGGTTTCAGCCGGGCAGAATCAAAGGATAAAGAGAAAGAGTTTCACGGGGTCAGCGAAGATATTGCATCTGTGGGAGATTTTATAAGACTTTATCTCACCAGATTTGAGAGATGGACATCACCTAAATTCCTTATCGGCGAAAGTTATGGGACAACGAGAGCGGCGGGATTATCCGGATATCTCCAGGACCGTCATGGTATTTATCTGAATGGTATCATGCTCATATCCTCAGTTCTTGACCATCAGACGTTAAGGTTTAATTACGGTAATGATCTCCCTTATATTCTTTTCCTCCCGACTTATACTGCTACTGCATGGTATCATGGGAAACTGGGTGATAAATATGGGAATGATTTCAAAACAGCACTGAAAGATTCAGAATCTTTTACTATGGGTGAATATGCTGCAGCACTTTTGAAGGGAAACACACTCAGCAAAGAATCTTATGACCGAATATCAAAAAAACTCTCTTCACTTACATCTCTTTCTGAAGAATTTATCAAGGATAACAACCTTAGGATTCCTGCTCAAAAATTTTTTCTGGAGCTACTCCGGGATAGCGGGGAGAAAACAGGAAGGCTTGACAGCCGTTTCAAAAGATTTAACGGAAATCTCGGATTTGGAGATAGTGAACAATTTTTTTCCGATCCGAGTTATTCGGCAATTCAGGGGCCATATACAGAAACATTGAATAATTATGTTTCCAGTGAACTAAAATATAAAAGCGATCTAGTATATGAAATTATAAGCAGAAGGATAAGGGGTTGGCGAACCGGAAGCTATGAAGGCAGATATGTTAATGTTACAGATACTCTGGGTAAGGCAATCACGAAGAATCCATTTCTCAAAGTATTTGTTGCTTCAGGTTACTATGACCTGGCGACCCCTTATTTTGCCACAAAATATACATTCGATCATCTGTTCCTTCCAGAAGAACTCAAAAACAACATAATATTCAAATACTATAAATCGGGGCATATGATGTATATACGTATGGAATCATTAAATAAACTAAGGAAAGACCTTGGAAATTTCATCAAATCTTCTCTGAAGAGGAGGAAACTCCTGAAGGTAAGCAGTCAGAAAGCCTGAAGTTCAAAAAGTATTTTTATTAAAGTCTGTTTTGTTATTTTCGTTGACCATCTTTTCCAGTAGTAATCACAGCTCAGCGGGATTTCCAATTGTTATTCGTTAAAATAAACAAATGTGAGATATTGTAGATAAAATTTTTATATAATAATATGAAAGAAATAAAAGGGGCTGATAAATGAGAAAATTTTTTTTAA
>JAOZUQ010000120.1 GCA_029938635.1 Candidatus Aminicenantota bacterium | reverse complement strand
GTCGCCTGAGGGTGTCCAGATTATACCGAGCCTTGATTACTTTTTTATTATGCACCATATCTTCGATCGAGTCCTGGGGATAAAATAAATGTTCAACTGTTTTTTGGATAAGAGTATCAGGAATTTCATTCTTAAATTCCAGCACCTTTAACCTGAGAGATTCATCGAGATGTTCACCAATAACTTCAGCATAAACCTTTTCAGGGCTGTACCTGCGACAAAAAACCGGTTTCCCTGCGGCCGCGGCCTCAATCAAAGGAAGTCCTCTCCCCTCGCTCTCGCTCGGCAGCAAAATAAGGGATGAAGATTTATACAGATCCACAATGCTAATCGGTTTTTTGAATTTCTTTTGAAATTCCCTGCGGTCAAAGGCACTGAACAGAAAACCGAGGAATATCTGACCACGAAACTCCTGGGGTAGCTGTTTGAGAAAATCAGAAAAATTATGCAGCAGTTGAAAAAAATAATCACTTTGCCCGGTAGAGATGGGTCCGGAAACGATGAGGGATATTTTCAACATCCGGTTTTCTTTAAATGTTGATACAAAATCCGGGTGCAACAACAGCTTTTCAATCAGTTTGAAGTTAATTTCTATCTGTTTTCGACGAATAACGCGTGTGGGTTGGAGCATCAGAATATTGTTATCAATAAAATCAAACTCTGTCTGTGTTGAATCGCCGCACAAAAAAGGTTTTTCCATAAAATCCGCTTTTTTACGAAGCACATGCCGGATATCGTATGCTTGATTATTAAACATGTCGCCAATCTGCAATAACGTGTTAAAGCTTTCTCTTTTTGATATAGGCTCAAATTCCAATGTATCCACTACTGTTCCCAATAAAGCGGTATTGGCTGGATTATGACCGTTTTCTACAACAACATGACGCATCTGGTTCTCATTGATATTAACAGTCAACCATGACCGTGATTCCCAGGGAAAGGCAACTTCGAGAGTGGAGAAAAATTCACCTACATCGGCATTTGTAAAGAAAAAATCACGAGGACCGGGGTGCAGCTTCTGAATCTCTATATCAACCTGTTTATTTCCCCCTTCCCAGTAAAAGTCATGATTATTATTAATCACCGGTATCCCCCAATATTCCGAAACCAGGATGCAGGCTAAGGCAAGGGAAACATTGCCGGGGTTTGAACAGACGTTTAATAAAAACAAAAGCGAGATGTCAGTCTTTTTAATGAACGCCGCCAATTTCTTAGTAAGCAGTATTACCTCATCCCAGAGATTAATGATGAGAGCATTATACTCCTTACTTCCACGTTCCAGTTTTGTCTTAAAAAAATCCTGATATAAATTCCAGTCATCAAAACTTTGTATTTCGGGAATGACATGACGGTGGTAATTTGGAGGAAGGATACTTGCACTTTCGGGTGTTATTTTGCCTGCAATGAGATGTATGGACACACCGGGAAGCGATTGCCGCAGGACGTCCGCATATTTAGCGACTTCTACCGTAATGCCGTCTACCGAATAGTAAAACGATATAAATCCAATCCCTCCCTTTACAATCTTCTCTTTAAAAGAATAATAGTCCCCGCCAAAGCCTGCTGCGGATTTCTTATCTTTTAAACGGTCCATAAACAATCCGAGATCAAACCAAGTTTTTATATTTGTGCCCTCAAGCTCTGAAATTAAAGTCTTAACTGAATGATCCATTTATTATGATCCTTAACTAACATTGTTAACCGGCTCTTAAAAGTCTCCAAAAAGAACTTCTAATTTTTCTCTTAATACTTCATAGGAAAACAGCAGTTTCCCCAAGTTAAAATTATAATCAGCAATCTCTTTTTGAAGTTGTTTGTCATGAATAATTTTATCGATTTCCGTCACTGCTTCATCTGTAAGCATGGAATCTTCTATCATTACAATCTTAAATCCCTTACTGCCGATATCAGGCCAGAAAACAGGCTTGTAATTATTCACAAATATCGGCGTCTTGCCCAGTATCGTTTCAACAAACGCATTGCCGAATCCCTCATAGGTGCTGAAATATGTACTTGCAGTGGCATGTGCGTACGCGTCTGATAAAGAGTAGACCTTTTTCTTGCCAGGTGTAAGATCCCGGTTGTTAAGTATCCTGTGATGCGCGAAGATCACCCGATTCTCTAATTTCCTATCATTAATTATATTAATCAGCTCTCTATAATACCCTTTGCGATCATCATCAGCCGCACTGCCTGTAATTACGAGTTTTACATGCTTATCATCCAAACGGTCTATCAGTTCCAAGGCCGTTTCAATCCCTTTTCTTTCTACAATCCTGGTAACCTGGAATAAGGGGATATCATTTTCATCTAATCCGATCGATTCTAAAAGATCCTTATTATAATCATCCACTTCTCCGTATGGTTGGTCAAAATCCATAACATTCGGCACCACAAAGGCGTTAATATTGAATTTTTCTTTTAAAGTAGTGCGGGCGTGTTTATTTATAACAGCATGTTTGGCATGTGGAATTTGAAGCGGGAACGTGCTTTCAATGATTTTTTCCACCCCCTCAAATGGTGTTTTGTAACGATCTCCCCTTTCCCAGGAAAAATCGTGATCATGGCAAATAATGGGTGTCCCGGTATTTTCCACCAGTTTCCGGATAGCCATCCCCATAGTCAGGTGACAGGGAAGGGATGAAGCATTTTCAGATAGGATAACATCAATCTTGTTTTGCATTACCCATGTGAACATTTTTATAGCAAATCCGTCCGAGACACGATCTAAATGTTCTAATAGTTCTGATTGTTCGTCAGGAGGGAAGAAGAATGACCTGTTTTGTTCCCATTCGCATTCCGGTGAGAAAAAAGACAATCCGGGAAGCCAGGTTTCTCTATCCTTGCCAATGATGGATTTCTTGAATCTACCCGACAGAATATAGATCTCATGCCCCATATCTTTCAGTATTCTGATCCATTTTTCTGTTTCGAGAGCAGCGCCGTCCACATCTCCGAT
>JAOZUQ010000119.1 GCA_029938635.1 Candidatus Aminicenantota bacterium | reverse complement strand
TCCTGTATTCCGGCGGATCTGCATAATTGATAAGCTTGTAGAGGAATTTGAATGACTCGGTTTTTGAAGGTACAAAGAAACCAAACCTGGATAATGTTGATTTTATCGTAATCATACCCTGATACAACTTTTCTATATTATTAATCAATTCCTTTTGTGAAAACTGGTGTAGTTTCTTCTCATTGATAAGAGTTGTCCAGGGAATCTCCCTTTTTGCCGGATCCCAATACCTTATCGATCCGAATATCTTATTGGAGAAACTTTGCGAAGAGATACCGTCCCAGAATTCCTGCTTCTGCTGCTGAAGAAATTTAATTATCTCCAGATCATTTTTATTCCTCTTTAACGGGTGACAATTATTAATATCCCTGTTTAGGAAATTTGAGATTACAAATCCTCTCTCCAATTGAGTGAATCCGGTCTTTAATATATTACTGCAACTCTCTTTTTCCTCTGGAGATAATTTTTCAAAATCGATACCTGAGATCTCAAACAGGATCATAACTCCGCCATCCTTAAGAAGGATCACCGGGAGATCGTACTTATTCTCAAGAAAATCAACATAAAGCAGGATATCATCAAGTTTTTGTTCCTTTTTCCTCAGCTCATTTAAAACCGATCCATACGTTTTCAGAGAATCTTTTATCAACTTCATTCAGGTTGTAATCCTTATTTTCTGTTCTGAGATCGAATATGATGATATCCTGCTCTTTAGTCTGCCGGATCTTTTTGCCGAATGTTCTATCTCATCCCTGTTATCACGGGAATAAAAATATCCGAACAATCCCCCGAATAAACAGATATTTAAAAAAAAGGAGAATATCATATCTGTTAACAATGAGAAGATCATTAAACCAAGGACAAAACCTCCCAATACAGTAAACAGGCTGGTGAAATAGACTCCCCATATCTTCGGCTTGAACATTATATTGACATAGATCCTTTTTCTCATGGTTTTGAAAGTGTTTTTGCAACCACTCCGAGAGCAATACCAACAATCCCTTCGAGGAGTTCTTTTGTACCGCCCTGTCCGCCGGTCGAGAAAGTGAATGCTGCTCTTCCGATCCCGATAAGGCCGAGAACCGGGAAAATTATTGCTGCAACCTCTCCTACAACTTTCATAACTGAGTCTGTTGCACCTTTTATCGATACCTCTCTGGCGATAGCAGGGACTTCAAGGATCAGGATAGTAATTCCAATTTGAACAATCCGTTTATAGTAGATCATTTATTCTCCTCCCTATTCATCAAGCTCATTTCTTTTTTTCAGAGCATATATCCAGATAGCACCACCTGCAATAGAAGTAAAAATTATTACCATTGTTGATATTTTGCTCAGAACCGAGTTTGCAGACACTTCAACGGTCAGCATCAACATCAACCCAACAATACTTAGTAAAGTAAAAAAACATTTCTTCATTATTCCTCCTTTGTTATGAAATATTATAATATACATTTTCTATATTTTCAACATTATAATTTATTGTGCTCAGGAGATAGGAGGTAGAAGACATACCCTCACCCCCGCCCCTCTCCCATGGGGAGAGGGGAAAGACGAATTAAAAAGCATTCTCTCCCTCTGGGAGAGACTAAAGTGAGGGTAAAAAAACCTGTAGGCCATGTCCTTGCTTCTATCGTTTTTACCTGATCCCCATGCCCCCTTACCAAAGGGGGAGAATAACTATAAATGACAAATTCTTTAATTCTTACTGACAATTTCTGTGAACTCTTAATGACAATCTAACTAATTTCTTGATTTATGGTATTATTAAGTTATGAGAATCATACTGGTCCGTCATGGCGAGCCTGATATGGAGGGATTCGACTCCGGTAAGGACGGCTCTTATGGTGAATGGCTGAAGAAGTATAACGCTGCCGGGATCAATAAAAAGAAAAAACCTCCGGCTGAGTTAATGAAAACTATTGAAAAGTTTGATGTTGTGGCCAGTAGTGACCTTAAGAGAGCTGTAGATTCAGCTCAACTGATAGTAAAGAACAAGGTAATAATGAGAAATCCGGTATTCAGGGAATTTGAATTACCGGATAGTAAAAAGAAGTATCCTAAATTTACTCCCGGGATATGGTCGGTTATTTTCCGTTTATTATGGTTTTTTGGATATTCGAATAAAAGTGAAAATTTTCTGGATGCTAAAAAAAGAATAAAATTGTCAGCAGAAAAGCTGACAGATCTTGTTAATAAACACTCCGAAATTGTTCTGGTCGGCCATGGATTGATGAACAGGTTTATCGGGATGGAATTAAAAAAGACGGGATGGAAGAAAAAAAGAAATCATGGGACCGGGTATTGGAGTTATTGTGAATATATTAAAGCCAGATCACCAGAAAATGGAGAAGAAGCCCTTAAGGAAAAAGTAAAAAGGTAAAAGTAAAAAGTAATTTCAAATATTTTGCATTTATTAATTATTTTTTGAGCTAACAATAATAGAACCAAGAATATTCCTCAGCTCTTTTGACTCAATGATAAGATGTTCTAAATCAGCACTCTTTTTTGAACTAAATCTAAATATTTTTTTACTTTATTGTTTAGTCTTTAAATATCTATATTACTTTTTACTTTTGCCTTTTTACTTTCTACTTGGATCTAAGCTGAATTCTGATGGCTTGTCCCTATTTAACCAGATTCACCTCAACTTCAAATTTCTCTTTTTTAAGCTTTCTTTCAAGAGGCAATTCGATCGGTAATTTAAGTTCTTCAATATAAGATTCATGGAATATCCTCCCATTTAAAAAAACCTGAAGGAGGTGAAACTCTCTGAACTTCTCAGAATATCCTTCATCCAGATCAAGAATTAAGTTATCCACTTTATAAGGATAGACCAAAGATTTGATATTCTTGTTATTTATAAGGATACTATTTGAATTTTTTATTTTATCAAAATGTTCTCCTTTTATATCTGCAAAAAACTCATCTTTACCGATCACACTTTCGATCTTCATCA
>JAOZUQ010000069.1 GCA_029938635.1 Candidatus Aminicenantota bacterium | reverse complement strand
ATTTAGGGACAATTCCCCACGAGAAATTCCACAAAAAACGGAAGTAAAAAGCCTTGGAATCTATATTGACACTATGGGAAAATCAAACAATGGCCAGCGGATAGGTTACAAAAGAGTAAGTACATATGATCAAAATCCGGAAAGACAATTGGAAAACATCGATGTCGACAAATTGTTTATTGACAAAGCCTCAGGGAAAGATACAAAGAGACCTCAGTTAAACGCAATGTTAGAGTTTGTCGGGAAGGTGATTTGATTATTGTTCACAGCATGGACCGTCTGGGTCGCAACCTGGATGATCTCAGGAAGACCGTAAAAGACCTGACCGCTCGAGGGATTAGGCTACAATTCATCAAAGAAAATTTAACTTTCTCCGGAGAGGACTCCCCAATGTCCAATCTGCTATTGTCTGTTATGGGAGCATTTGCAGAATTTGAAAGATCACTTATTAAAGAACGTCAGCTCGAAGGAATCGCTCTGGCAAAAAAACGTGGGGCATACAAGGGACGTAAAAAAGCTTTAACAATTGTTCTGAGGAGGATGGATGAACTTAAGAAAAATTGCCATTTTAATCAATTTAGTTGTAGTGATTGTTTTCTTGACTAATGTAAGTATATTTCCCGAGGCCGGATCGAAAACCGATCCTAAGAGCGCTGTCGTCAGGATCGATGTGGTCAGTCAGTATTCCAGTTATTTAGATCCATGGAAAATGAATTCCCAGATGACTTTTAATGGATCTGGCTGTATCATTGGTGGGAACAGGATCCTGACAAATGCTCACCTTGTTGCAAACAGGATGTATATTCAGGTGAAGAAGGCTGGTGGGGTTAACAAATATCCTGCAGAAGTTGATTTTATTGCCCATGATTGCGACCTTGCACTTTTAAAAGTTAAGGATCCAAAATTCTTTAAAGGTGTAACCCCGGTTTCGCTTGGCGATATACCAAGAGAAGGGGATGATGTCACAGCATACGGTTTCCCATCCGGGGGAGATAAGATATCTATTACACAGGGAGTTGTTTCAAGAATTGAGATAAGCAAGTATTCCCACAGTAAAAGATCACTTTTTTCCATTCAGATCGATGCTGCTTTGAATCCCGGTAATAGTGGTGGCCCTGTTATAAAAGATATTTCACTTGTCGGTGTCGCATTTCAGGTACTGAAGAAACAGGAGAACACAGGTTATATAATACCTGTACCGGTTATAAAACGTTTCCTGACTGACATCAAAGATGGTAAATATGATGGTTTTCCAAGATTGGGAACTAGGATACAACCACTTGAGAATAAAGCATTCAGATCATATTTGAAATTGGACAATACCCAGAATGGGATCTATGTTAAAGCCGTTTTTTATGGATCTTCAATGTGGGGGACTCTCAAAAAGGGAGATGTGCTTTTAACATTTGACGGTGTTCCTATTGCTAAAGATGGGACAGTTGAATTTGTTAATAATGACAGGATCAGCCTTTCATATCTCCTTACTAAATACCAGATCGGTGACAAAGTGAAAATTTCCTTTATCAGAGATGGTAAAAAGAATGAAAAAACAATAACTCTCAAAATGGATACACCATTGGTTCCGGGCCCTCAATATGATATGCGCCCGGGATACTTTATTTTCGGGGGATTAGTGTTTATGGTTGAATCATCTAATTACCTTCGGACCTGGGAAGAAGATGGAGCACCAACAGAGTTGAAGTTCTTCAGGAAATTAGGATTGAAAAGAAAGAACTACTCTCAATTGATAATTCTGGCAAAGGTCCTTGCTCATGATATTAACCAGGGTTACCAGAGTATGACCGACCTGATCGTCACTCATGTTAATGGAAAAAGGATCGGATGTCTCAAGGATCTGGCAGATGCATTCAAGCTTCCTGTCGCTGGATATCATACTGTAAGGTCTTATACAGGAGAGGTCATTGTTCTAGATGCAAAGAAGGTCAAAAAGGCAACTGAGGAGATCCTGACAAGGTATGGCATCGAACGGGACAGATCACTGGGCCTGAAATAAATGCTAGAGGTATAAAAACTGTATTTCCAGTGCTGATAATTCCAACAGATTTCCAACATTTCATTAAGATTACAATTTTTTTAACAATTAAGACTTGTAGAGCACATACAGGATAAATCAAGGTATATCAATATTATACGGTTCAACAAGATCTCAACATTGATTTGACACACTTTGACACGTTTTGACACTTGAAACGTTTGGATATAAGTTTGTATAAAGCCTATATTTCTACATTATAATATAATTTACATCTAAGATTCTCAGTCATCAAACCGGGGTTCGATTCCCCGTAGGGCTAATCTTTTTTAAATCAAACAAACAAAAACAGCTTTCAGCCATCAGCATTCAGCCTACAGCTAAAAGCAAAAATCCGAATATCGAAGCACGACTAGGTGAATTCGCCGTGGCGAAGAGAAAGCAGCCTGGGCTGAGCTCGAAACAATATCAAATCACCAAAGCAGAAATGTTCGAAACAAGAACAATAATGGATCTTTTGTTTGGAATTTTCTTTTTTGAATTTTGGATTTGTTTCGGATTTCGAAATTCAGATTTCGGGTTTGATTTTTGGATTGAGCGACCAAGTATTCCCCGTAGGGCTACCATTTTTACTTCAATTTTTAAATTCTAAATTAAAAAACCAAAAAATAGGGTAATCAGTCCTGCCTTTCAATAATATATATATCCCCCGATCTAATTCAACATTACTCAATTTCCCATGAGTGTTGATTTACTTTTTTTGCTGTTCTAAAATCTTTTATTGCTGAAATCTTAATATTAAGGAGCCTGAAATGAATTTAAAAAAAGTGATGCTTGTTGCCTTACTACTTTCTATTGTAACCCTTCCTATATTTTCTGAAGAGGGGATGATTCCTTTAAGTGAATTGGATAAACTTGATCTAAAATCAAAGGGCCTGAAAATCAATCCTGAAGAATTGTACAACCCAAACGGTATAAGCCTGGTGAATGGAATAATTAATCTGAGTGGCTGCACTGCATCTTTTGTCTCAGGTGAGGGCCTTATTCTGACAAATTATCATTGCGCTTTCAGAGCTGTTCAGGGGGCTACAACAAAAGATAAGGATTATATGAAAGAGGGATTTTCAGCGGTTGACCGTAAACAGGAATTGAGGGCAAAGGGATATACCGTAAGAGTAATAGAATCTTATGAAGATGTATCAAACAAAGTATTAAAAGTAGTTAAGAAGGGTATGAGTTTTGAACAGAGGGCCAAAGCTGTCAAAAAACAGATCAAAAAGATCATATTAAAAGTTGAAAAGAAAAACCCCGGAAAAAGGGCTGATATTGCAGAAATGTTCATTGGCAAAACCTATGTACTTTTTATCTATAAATACATTAAGGATGTAAGGCTTGTTTATTCCCCTCCCCGTTCTGTAGGAGAATATGGCGGAGAAGAAGATAACTGGATGTGGCCCAGGCATACAGGAGATTTTGCTTTCTTAAGGGCATACGTTGCACCTGACGGGAGTTTTGCCGAATATTCACCTGAGAATGTCCCTTACATACCTTTGAAATACCTGAAGATCAATCCGGAGGGTGTAAATGAGGAAGATTTTGTATTTATCCTGGGTTATCCGGGAAGGACATACCGACACAGGACCTCCTCTTTTATTGCATATGAAGAAAATATCCGGATGCCTTATACCGTTCAATTGTACGGGAAGATGATATCCATTCTTGAAAAACTGAGCCTTACGGACCGTGAAACCGAAATAAAGCTTTCTCCATTTATTAAGGGGCTATGGAATACAAAAAAGAACTATATGGGGAAGCTCAAGGGGCTCAGATCCCTGAAGATCGTTGACATCAGAAAAGTGCTTGAGAATAAACTTCAGAATTTTATTGATTCAAAGCCGGAATTGAAAAAAAAATATGGGGATGTTTTAAAAGAATTAAATGTACTCTATCGTGACATGGAGAAAAGTTTTAATTATGAATACTTTCTGAGATATCTTCGGAGGAATACCAGACTGCTGCAAAATGCATATACAATTTATGAAGGTTCAATTGAGCGGAAAAAGAAGGATCCGGATAGAGAAAAAGCTTATATGGACAGAAATTTTGAAAGGACAAAGCTCAGGCTTTTTATAGGGCTGAGAAATTATGTGGAGACTGCAGACAAGGTGTTACTTAAGGATTTTCTGAAGAAACTTGAAACCTTCAAGAGCGGTAAATGGGAAAAGATCAATGCTGTTTTCAAAGATCCTGGGAATAAAAAGAGCGGCGTAAACGATTTTGTTGACACTATTTATAAAAGATCCGACCTGAGCAAAAAAGAATATGTTGAGAAGCTTTTTAAAATGAGCAGGAAAGAATTGGAAGCGCTTGATGATCCGTTTATCCGGATGGCAAAACAGCTGTATCCATATTTCAGGGAATTGAAAAAGATCGATGATGAGAGAAAGGGAAAACTTGACACTCTCCTTGCCAGATTAATTGAGGTTAAGAAAATGTTTATGGGTAAAGATTTTATCCCTGATGCCAATGGAACCTTTCGTTTAACCTATGGTTTTGTCAGGGGGTATTCTCCCGCAGATGGAACGTATTCTAAACCCTTCACCACGGTGTCCGGGATCATTGAAAAAAATCAAAACCAAGATCCCTTTCATGCGCCTTCAAAGCTAATTGATCTGTACGCCAGAAAACAGTTTGGAAACTATAAACATTCATCTCTGAATGACGTTCCGGTCGGGATGCTTTATAATCTTGATACTACCGGAGGAAATTCCGGAAGCCCTGTTCTCGATGCCAATGGAAAATTGATAGGCCTTAATTTTGACAGGGTTTATGAAGCAACAATAAATGATTATGAATGGGATGAAAAATACAGCAGGTCGATCGGTGTTGATATAAGATTCATTCTGTGGTTTGTTGAAAATTACGGAGAAACAGATCACCTGATAAAAGAGATGATGAATTAAAAAGGGCTGAATGCAGAATCCAGGATCTGAAATAAGTTCCATAACTTATTTAGAAACCCAGATAGGGGAGCATACTGTCAAGTCCTGTCTCCTGATTTCTTATACATTTTTTTATTTAACTATTTAATTGAAATATATATTAAAATCCCATAGAATAAAAACCTATTATTTTAATTCCACGGGAGGAATTATATGAGTTTGACTAATCAGGAAAAGCGGAATCTTATTTCACAATGGGCATTTGATACAAGGCCGATACTCGGCAGATTTCATTTATGGCTTGAAGATGTTGAGATAGAATGGGTCAAAGGTGAAAATGTAAAAGAGTTCACAAGGAATATCTCATTTTTAAATGGTGCAATCGAACGTCTCTTTGCTCTGACCGGAGCGGTAACAGCACTTGGGACCAGGCTCTTTGGAGATTTTGGTAAAGGTACCGGGCTCGATAAGAAAGGGCTTAATGAAGCAAAAAAAAATGCTGATGCCATTTCAGCTTATGTAATGAGCGAAGGGTTGTGGTATCTTTCGAGACAGCTTCCTGAAAATCATGCAATTATGGTCTCTCTGGGTGAAGGATTGATGCCAAAGGCTGGTGAAACTCCGGAAATGGGATCAAATCCTCAACTTGGCTTCGGAAGAGTGTATGCAAGGCCTGAAGTAGCAAAATTTCTCGACAGCCTTGTGATCAAACTTCTTAATGAAAATAGTTATGGGTGGGAAGAGTTTTATTCAGAATTAAAAGTCAGAGGTATAACCATATGGGGTGCAGCAATAGACACGCTGGAAAATACTTCAAGATTTGCAAAAGGATCTGATTCCGGCCCAATGACCATATTACATCTTTTTGATCAGCCTCTTAAGATAACCAAGCCATATGAAGGATATGTGGGAAATATGTTTTTGCCGAGAGAAGTTGTAACAAAAGGTGAGGAATTATCTGTTCTGCTTAATTTCAGAACACCAAGAAAGAAAATCGTAGAGGTGATCGAAGAGACATATCCGGGTTTAAAACGGAAAAATATTCATGTCTGGACACTGAGAGGTGACAGCAGAACTTACAGGATAGGGGAGCTCTGGGAAGAGTGGGAAGAACTGGGAGTTAACCTTATCGATGATGAGTGGGTCCTCCCTTCAGGAATTAAAGCTTTTACAGATTCCGGGACATATGCACCTGTTTATTCGGTTAGAGCATGGACAGATGAAAACGGTGAAAAAAATGTTTTTCTTTGTGACGGATATGCCGCTTCCGCTGAAGCTGTTCAGGCAGCCAGCCTCTCGCCTGTTCTCGATATCGAAGGATTCCTTAATATATTCACATCAAATTTCGACCTTCCATACAAAAAAGAGCAGCATATAATGTCCCTTGACATAAATGGAGACAATTTCAATGAAGAGCTTGCATCGATCCTCGGAGAAGTTCCAGGTCCCGAACAAATAGCTGAATTAAAGGAAGCAATTTCAGAGGGGGTTGATGCTCAAATTCCAATTGGGAAAGGATCGATAAATGCAGATGATTTTTTTCCCGAAAAAAAATGGGATGTACTTGCTATATCAGGATTTATGTGCCCTGATCCCTATTCGGGCAATGACGGTGTAGAAAAAGTGTCAGACGGGATTTATAAAGTTACCGTGAGGCTTGCATCTCCAAGTGGTGAGAAAAAAATTGTTTTTACATTAAGGATGATGGAGACCTTTGAAGAGAGCAAACTCGTCTTTAGTCCTCTGCTGAATAGATTTATGGCAGGAGAAGATCACTTGAGCCGGCCTGTGAAAATATCAGATTCCGGAAGGATAAGGAACGAACTTCAAACCCTCTGTTCAGAAGCTATTGAGTTTACCGGAGAAGAAAATATGACTCTCCATTTCAATATGATATCTTCAAATGTCATCCCTGACAATAAAAGGAAAATGTTATATGACATACTTGAATGGTATGTAAGAGAGCATCCGATATGGTTTGGATGGCTTGATCTTAAGAGTTAATGATCTTTGGATAAAGGGAAATTTTGTCAATTCTGGAGGGAGGTTACAATTGTGAAGGCCTCTCTAATGCAGTTTTTTCTCATATGGATGAGCTGATTTCCTTTTCCTGACCACTAATACACTTGATTATTTTTTTTTAATCATTTATAATCCCGAAGCATGGTAAAGAAAAACATTAAAAGATTCTCAATTATGATCGTCACACTTTTCTTTGTGGGACTAGCCGGGTTATTTTATGGCCTGATCGAAATTAATGACAATTATGTAAAAGATAAGAATGAACTTACCATGTTAAGGAAAGATTTGAAGGAAACACGTACAAGCATTGAACTGAAAGATCTTAAATTAACCAATTATGATTTTATGGAATACAAGATCAATGCATTTTCAACAAGATATCCTGTATATTCAAATATCCTTGATTCAGTTTATACAAAAAGTCTCGAGTATAAATTTAAACCTGAACTTGTTTTGAGCATCATTCAGGTTGAGAGTAATTTTAACCCGAAAGCCATTTCCTATAGAGGTGCATATGGCCTGATGCAGATCAATCTGGCTGTTTGGGAAGATGAGTTAAACATTAACAGGGATAAGGTTTTTGATATAGGATATAACATTGACCTTGGTCTGCAGGTACTGAAGATATATTATGATGAATCGAAAGGAGATCTGAAAAGGGCGATCCATTTATACAACAACGGATATAAGTATAATAATCTAAAGTATGTAAAGAAGATCGATTCGACATTAATTAGCTTTACTCCTTTCAAAGCAGGACAAAAAACTATTGTTTCACCTAACTAAGATTTGATCTTTCCTTGTTTTATTCTCTAATAATATATAATATATCTCAATTGATTCTCTTTACCATTTTGATAATAAATAGTAAAAATAAAATTAAATTATGAGATTATTAATAAAACTTCTTTTATATATTAGTGTCAGTTTAATTATTGCGATCGTTCTATTCTTTATATGGGCCGGTTCAGGCATTATATCGAAAGACAAATTATCAGGAATAAAAAAGTATTCTGATAATCTTGAAGATCCTTCTCTGGAAAATGACAGGTTCAAAATTGTAACCTTTAATTGTGGATATTTTTCAGGAATGAGAAATAACATGCCTGTAAGATCTTCAAGAAAATTTTTCATGAGTAATCTTAATGTCTTTTCTGACCTTATTAAAAATATAAAACCTGACATTGTATGTTTCCAGGAGATAGATTTTAGTTCTTACAGATCTCATCAGGTTGACCAGTCACAATACTTATCAAATCATCTGAAGTTTATTTATAATGCTTTTGTAATTAACTGGAATAAAAAATACATCCCTTTCCCTTACTGGCCCCCTTCAGCTCATTTTAAAAAAATGGTCTCCGGGCAATCTGTTATTTCGATGTTCCCGATTATAAATAACACGAGGATCGAATTAAAAAGGCCCCCTAATTCTTTTTATTATGATAAGTTTTATCTCGACAGGCTTATTCAGGAAACACATGTCAGAATAGGCGATAAGAATTTAATGATATTAAACATTCATTTAGAAGCATTTGATAAAAATATCAGGCAGGAACAAGCCGAATTTGTAATTGATTATTATAAAAAAGTACACATGAACAATGGTCCTGTGATAATTCTGGGAGATTTTAATTGTGTTCCTCCTTATGCGGAGAAGAAAAATAAATTTTCAGATGAACCGGAAACAGATTTTAATAATGAAGAGACAATTTCAATATTTATTAATGAGGATAGCCTTAAAGAGGCTTTACCCGAAAACAAAAAAGATGCGTACACATTCCCATCAAACAAACCAAACAGGAAACTGGACTATATTTTCTATACACATTCAAGTATAGAACTTTTAAATGCATCGATCTACTTGATCAGCAGTTCTGATCATCTTCCTGTTATGATGGAATTCCGTATGAAATAGTAAATGAAAATGATCAATATAAAAGGGGAACTGTTCATAAGGAAGAGGGACCTGAGGTTTAAGTTCATAAGAGCATCCGGTCCCGGTGGGCAGAATGTAAATAAAGTTTCGACTGCTGTTCAATTAAGGTTTGATATAAATGGTAATAAAAACCTTTCCGATGAGACCAAGATCAGGTTGATAAAAACAGGAGGGAGTCGAATAACAAATGATGGATTCATTGTTATTGAAGCAAAAAGGTTCAGAGACCAAGAGAAAAATCGACAGGATGCAATTCATCGACTTGTTGAAATGATAAGAAAGGCTTTGCTTAAACCTAAAAAGAGAATTGCAACCAAAAAAACACACTCTTCAGATTTTGTAAGGCTCGAGAGTAAAAAGAAGCATGGAGAACAAAAACAGACCAGAAAAAAAGTTACTTCATGGGAAGATTAGAGAAACTTTTTCAATAAATGTTAATGGAGGCAATGTGAAAAGATATCTGTTGATTGCATTAATACTCATTTTTTACCCCAAAATTATTATTCCGAATTCAATTTTAGAGAGAAATACTACAATTAATAAAAACATACCGGTTAAAGTAGGAGTCTATGGAGATCAGGGTGCAAGTGTTGTCTGTGTTGCTGAAACCATGGCAGCACTTAAGATAGATCCGGGAATAACTTCTAAAGTTATCACCGGAGCTGATATTGCAGATGGAGTTTTAGAAGTACTGGATGTCATTGTTTTTCCCGGGGGGAGCGGCAGCAAAGAGGCAATGAGTATGGGCGTATTGGGTAGAAAAAAAGTCCGAGATTTTATTATGAATGAAGGGAAAGGATGTGTTGCAATATGTGCAGGGGGTTATTTGGTCTCAAGTACTCCTGTTTATAAATGGAGCTTAAAACTTACATCTTCAATTGTATTTGACAGAGCTCATTATAACAGAGGCAGGGGATTAATAGAGTTATCCTTAACTGAAAAAGGGGAAAAGATCTTCCCTGAGTTGGCAGGTTTAAAAAGTTTTTTTCTTCAATACTATGATGGACCAGTTCTGGTAAGATCGGCTGGTTCAGATCTCCCCGATTATGAAGAACTTGGTAAATATGTAACAGATATCCATTTATCAGGTAACTCTGAATCGGGAATTACTCCAGGGAAAACTGCTTTGCTGTTGAATAAAGCCGGTAACGGGAAAGTTTTTGTTATTGCAGGCCATCCAGAGTCAACTCTCGGTATGAATTGGATTGTTCCACGAATGGTAAGAGTGGTAGCGAACAGAGAAATCATTACATATCCGAAAAAAGTAGTAAGGCCTGAACGGGAGTCCGAGGTACTTTTATTTGACAGCAAAAAAAACAAACGTGAAAAAAGTTTATTCTGGAAACTCTCAGGTAATTCGTGTGAAGAAAAGATAAACGCCTTAAAAGAACTGGTTGAAATGAGATCACGCCCTGCATTGCGATGGGCAATCGGATTATTAAGAGATGACAACTCGGAGGTCAGGCTGTTTGCAGCACAGGTCCTGGCTGAAGCGGATTATACTCCGGCAATAAATGATATTGAAATAGCAATTAAATATGAAAAAAACGGTAATTGTTTAAAGGAAATGAAAATATCCTTAACTCATTTAAATGAAATTATAAATAGATGACAATATGAAAAATTCGTTATTGAGTGATAAAATCATTATATGAAAAATTTGGCGATAATTATGTCCGGC
>JAOZUQ010000028.1 GCA_029938635.1 Candidatus Aminicenantota bacterium | reverse complement strand
TTCAGATCTTTATTTTCAGGCCGATGGGGCAGTGGTCAGAACCCATTACACCGGGAAGGATATATGAGTCAACTATATTATCTTTTAGATCTTCGGAGATGAAAAAATAGTCGATCCGCCAACCTATATTTCTTGCTCTTGCTCCCATCCTGTAGGTCCACCATGTATAGTTATCCGGCTCTTTGTTGAACATTCTGAATGTATCGATATAGCCATTCGAAATAAATTTATCTATCCATTCTCTCTCGATCGGGAGGAATCCGGAACGATCTTCATTTGATTTCGGATTGGCAAGATCTATCTCTGTGTGTGCTGTGTTGATATCTCCGGTGATGATAAGTTTCTCGCCTTTATTCCTCAGTGAATTAAAATGTTCGAGTATCCTGTCATAAAAGTCGAGTTTGAACTTTAATCTCTCCTCATTCATCTGGCCGTTCGGGAAATATATATTGAAAAGGGTGAACTCGGGATATTTTATTTCGATAACCCGACCCTCATGATTCAGGACATCTTCATCAAACACAGTCCTGATCTCTACCGGCTCTTCTTTATAAAAAACTCCTGTTCCGCTGTATCCTTTTTTCTCAGCATAACTCCATGCACTTTTATAATCAAACAGCTTTTTAACTTCTTCAGGCAATTGCTCTTCCTGTAATTTTGTTTCCTGTATGCCCAGGATATCCGGCTTGAGTTGACCAAGCTGATCAAGAAATCCCTTCTTCAGTACTGCCCTCAGTCCGTTAACATTCCAGCTTAATATTGTTCTTGTTTTCATAACGGTGAATTTTAACTTAAATATAAAATTAATGGAAGTTTTTAAATATAACAGGAGAAGTTTTATAATGTGAAAATATTAAAAACTCATTTCACATATGGGGACGGAGGTTTAATTTTTTAATTTTTTGAATGAAAAAATTAAAAAATTAAACCTCCGTCCCCCAATGACAATTTCTATAGTTCCCTTTGATTTTATAATGGGAATATTTTACACTTTTTTCTGAGTCTTAATAATAGAAAATATTTCAGGGGTAAAATGAAAAAAAAAATATTAAATATCCTTTTCTGGTCTGTTATTTCCGCTGCATTTATCGGGCCCGGGACAATAACGACTGCATCCAAATCGGGAGCTTTGTTCGGGTTCGATCTGCTATGGGCACTTGTATTCTCCACCTTTGCCTGCCTTATCCTTCAGGAGGCTGTGGCACGACTGGCTATACATTCCGGGACGAATCTTGGTGAGGCTATCAGTGTATATTTCAGGGAAGGTTCTTCAAGATTGATAATACTGGTCCTGATAGTGGGGGCAATAATTCTCGGATCGGCTGCATATGAGGCCGGAAATATACTCGGTGCCGTGGCGGGTTTCGGTTTTATTACAGACCTGAGTGTATGGATAACCGTTCCGTTCATCGGATTTATCGCTGTGATCGCTCTGACCCAGCCCTCCATTCAGAGGATAGCCCATTTTCTCGGGATCATTGTAGCTATTATGGGAGTTTCATTTTTTACAACTGCAATCAAACTTAAACCCTCTATTGCCGGTATATTGAAAGGCAGTATGATCCCGTCAATAACTGATTCTGCCGGATCCGGGATATTAATACTCGGGCTTATCGGAACTACGGTTGTCCCGTACAATCTTTTTCTCGGTTCAGGGATAGCAAAGAAAAAGCAGAGTATCAGGGAGATGAGGTTCGGGCTCACTATAGCCATTATATTCGGCGGGCTTATATCCATGTCAGTACTTATAGTCGGTTCATTTGTTACAGGAGACTTCTCATATGAAGCTTTGATAACGACCCTGAGATCAAAACTCGGATTATGGTCTGGCGTAATGTTCGGTATAGGGATGCTTGCGGCAGGACTCTCTTCGGCAATAACTGCCCCATTTGCTTCGGCTATTACTGCAAGAGGATTGTTCGGAACCAGAAATCCTGAAAAGTGGAATACCGGATCAATGAATTTCAGAATGGTGTGGGGTTCAGTCCTTTTAACCGGAATAATCTTTGGAATATCAGGATTAAAACCTGTACCGGTAATTATAATTGCCCAGGCATTAAACGGGCTGATACTCCCGTTTATTACCATATTCCTTTTAATCGTAGTGAACGATCCGAAAATAATCGGATCGGGTAACCTCAATGGTAAGATCTCAAATACTCTGATGCTGATTGTAGTCTGGATAACACTTGTCCTTGGAATGACAAATCTGGCGAAAGCAGTATCCGGAACTTTTCCGGGATTGGACCTGACCGGGAAGAATTTTACACCTGTTTATTTGATCCTCTCATTCATGATAGGGATTTATGTACTGGTTCTGGTAATTCGAAACAGAAGGAAAAAATTTGAAGAAAATGAAATATAAATTCTATGCCGACACCGGTGGGACATTTACTGATTGTATTGCAACAGATAATAAAGGGAATATCCACCGCAAAAAGGTATTGAGCAGCGGAGCAATAAGAGGGACGGTCAGGGACTGGATAAATGAAAGGACTATCCGGATTGATGAAAACTGGGGCGTCACTCCTGAGATCCTTGAGGGTTATTATTTTAAACTTTTAAAGGAATCGAAAATAAGTGCAAGGGTTACTAAATTTGACAGGGATAAAAAAGAACTTCATCTTGATAAAGATATTCCGGAACACAGAAGAGAGAGAAATACAGGGTTTGAACTTTCATCCGGGGATGAAGCTCCAGTTATGGGAGCAAGGCTTATTACAAATACCGGGATCAATGAAACCCTGCCTGTAGATATTGTTAAACTTGGCTCAACAAAGGGGACAAATGCCCTTCTTGAGAGGAAGGGTTCACGTGTCCTGTTTGTTGTAACCGGAGGTTTTGAGGATCTGCTAAGGATCGGTTATCAGCAGAGGCCTGATATATTTGCCAGAAATGTAATAAAACCTGAACCTCTCTATCATGAAGTAATAGGAATCGATGAACGTACCGACTATTCCGGGAAAATATTGAAGAAACCGGATCTTGTGAAACTGAAGTCTGATCTTGAAAAAATGGACAACGGGAAAAATATTGAATCTGTTGCAATTGCATTTATGCATTCTTACCGGAATTCAACTAATGAAAAAGAAGTTGCAAAATTTTTAGCCGAAGTAGGTTATTCTTATATCAGCTTATCTTCCGACCTGTCAAAGCTGATCAAATATGTTCCCAGAAGTGAGACTACTGTTGTCAATGCCTACCTTGATAAAATGATCGATACCTATCTTTCCGGTATGAGGGAGGATTTTTCAGAGGCCTCTTTTTTTGTTATGAACAGTGCCGGAGGCCTTGCAAAGGCATCGGAATTCAAGCCGAAGGAGAGTTTGTTGAGCGGCCCTGCCGGAGGTGTGGTCGGTGCAGTTTCGATCGGCCTGGCTTCAGGATTTAAAGAGCTTATCACATTTGATATGGGAGGAACCAGTACCGATGTCTCAAGATACGGGAAAAAATATGATTACAGATTTGAACATGAGGTCGGAGGAGCGAAGATAGTCAGCCCTGCACTGGCTATTGAGACCGTTGCTGCAGGTGGCGGATCGATCTGCTATTTCGACGGGTTCAAACTTTGTGTCGGGCCTGAAAGTGCAGGAGCTTACCCGGGGCCTGCTTGCTATGGCGCCAGCGGCCCTTTGACAATAACAGATGTCAATCTTCTGAGCGGGAGGTTAGATCCGGAACAATTCGGGATACCTGTTTTCCCGGATGATGCAAACAGGAAGCTTGACGAATTGATCGTGGAGATCGAACGCAGGAGTGGAGAACTCAGGGAAAAAATATCAATTCTGGATGGATTCCTCCGAATAGCAAATGAAATAATGGCGGGGGCTATTAAGAGAGTATCAGTTCTGAAAGGCTATGACCCTTCGGAATACGCGATGATCGCCTTCGGAGGTGCCGGAGGGATGCATGCTGCATCCATAGCTGAACTGCTTAATATATCAATTATTATTTTCCCTGAGGATTCGGGCCTGCTTAGTGCGTATGGGATGAGTGCTGCTCCGGTTGAAAGGATCACCGAAATGATGCTGATGATCCCCCTTGAAAATTCAGCAGAGGAGCTTTCAGTAAAATTCAATGATCTGTCGGATGAAGCTTCGGAAATACTTGTGAGGGATGGTATTCCTGCGGAAGAAATATCGATCAGAGCGAAGATGGTTTTTTTAAGATTTAAAGGGCAGGATTCGTCAATCGAAGTGGAATATACTGAGGGTAGTGATCTAAAACAAAAGTTTAGTGATAAATATTTTAAATTGTATGGGTATAAAAGTGACAGGGATGACATTGAAGTGGAATCCATCAGGGTTATTGCTTCATCCGGAAGCGAGGATATCAGAACCGGGCATACTCCGGCTGAGAAATATTATCCAACACCTGCTTGGAAAGGAATAAGGAATATCCCCGGAGATTTCCGGAACATACCGGTTTATATCAGAGAAGATCTTAAACCGGGAGCTTCTATATCCGGTTTCGCTCTAGTCCTGGATAAATTCAGCAGCTGGGTTATTGAAGAGGGGTGGGTGTTTGAGATAGACAGAACCGGTTCTGCAATTATGTCCCTGAAGAAAGGGGATAAAAAAAATAATTATAACAAAAATATTTATAGTGAAATTGAATTAGAGCTTTTTACCAACAGGTTCATGTCTATCGCCGACAATATGGGTTCCATGCTCCAGAGGGTAGCAGTTTCTGTGAATGTAAAGGAGAGAAATGATTATTCCTGTGCACTTCTTGATCAATATGGAAAACTTGTTGCAAATGCTCCGCATATTCCGGTTCATCTCGGAAGTCTGGGGATTTGTGTAAGGAAAGTTGCCGAATCAGTGATTATGGGTCCCGGTGATACGATAATAACAAACCACCCGGGTTATGGGGGCTCCCACCTCCCTGATATCACTCTGATCACTCCTGTTTTCTCAGCAGAAAAAACTCTATTGGGTTATGTTGTCAACAGGGCACATCATGCTGAGATTGGAGGGAAGACTCCCGGATCGATGCCTCCGGATGCAAAGTCACTCACAGATGAAGGGGTAATAATTCCACCGGTTCATCTTGTAAGGGACGGAGTTTCACAATGGAAGAATATTGCAGGGATCCTCAAGAACGCACGCTTTCCTACCAGGTCATTAAAAGAGAATCTTGCCGATCTGAGTGGAGCTCTTGCGGCTAACAAAGCAGGAGAAACGGCATTGCTCGAACTCGTAGATAAACATGGTGAGGAGACTGTAAAAAAATATATGGAACTTTTAAAGGCCCATGCATCAGAAAAAACGGGCGATGCACTTGCCCGTTTCGGTTCAGGTGAATATTTGAGTGAGGAATATCTTGATGATGGTGCAATACTGAAAGTAAGATTGTTTATTGAAGGGAGAAAGTGTGAGATAGATTTTACCGGCACATCACCGGTTCAATCCGGCAATATGAACGCAACAAATGCAATTGTGAACAGCGTTGTGATCTATGTTTTAAGGTTGTTGATAAACGAAGATATACCATTGAATGACGGACTCCTTGATCCTGTAAGTATAATACTTCCGGAATGTCTGCTTAATCCGTCTTTTGATGGTGATCCCGATTTGCTGCCTGCTATAGTCGGTGGGAATGTTGAGGTTAGCCAGAGGCTTACAGATACACTCTTAAAACCATTCGGAATAGTTGCCTGCAGCCAGGGGACTATGAATAATGTCCTTTTCGGAACAAAAAAATTCAGTTATTATGAAACTATTGGCGGAGGATGTGGTGCCGGCCCGGATTTTTTTGGTGCTTCAGCTGTCCATCACCATATGACGAATACCAGGATCACAGATCCTGAAATACTTGAGTATAGATATCCTGTAAGGTTAAAGTCTTTCGGAATCAGGAGAGGATCGGGTGGTGACGGGATTTATAAAGGAGGAGATGGTGTCATAAGGGAAATTTTATTTCTGGAACCTGTAACTTTGTCAGTCCTGACCCAGCACAGGATAGAACTTCCATACGGGATTAATGGAGGCAAAAGCGGATCGGCAGGGAAACAATATATTGCTAAACCAGATGGAAAAATTATTGAACTGGATAGTGTTGACGGATATAGAATAGAAAAAGGAGATGTTTTTGTAATTCATACACCCGGGGGAGGTGGATACGGAAATCTCTGATCCCCCTAACCCCCTTAAGAAGGGGGATGGCGAAGCCGGGGGTATAAAAATTCTAAATTTTCGTTCCTGTTGTGCCGATGAGATACCCCATATGTTATAATATACATGATTATTTATTAGTGAGGAAAAAATGAAAAAAGCAAAAGTTGCAATATTAAAAACATCTCCTGAGACTGTTATAAAAGATTATGAGAGACTTTGTGATCTTGCAGATATTAAGAAGAGTCTTGATCCGAATTCAAAAACAATACTTAAAGATAATATTACATGGCACAATGTTTATCCGGGTGTAAATACAACTCCCTGGCAGCTTGAAGGTACTATTTCAGGACTGAAAAAAAATGGATTTGATGATCTTGTTGCTGTCCATAACCACACTGTTGTAACATTACCTGAGAAAGGTGAAAAGGACCTGAAGTTCAAACCGATATACAAAAAGTATGATATCCCGATCCTTTTTAATTTTAAAGATTCCGACATGAAATGGATTGAGTTCAAACCGGAATTTAAAACTCTGGCTCTCCATAAAATATTCCCTGACGGGATCAGGATCCCGGATTATTTTATCGGAAAAAATATTGTCCAGATGCCTACTGTAAAAACTCATTCCTATACCACATATACAGGTGCTTTAAAGAATGCTTTCGGAGGATTGCTCAATTATCATCGACACTATACTCATACCTGGATAGATGAGACTCTTGTTGATCTTCTTGCAATCGGACGTGAGATCCATTCCGGAATGTTTGCAACAATGGATGGTACTACAGCCGGTTCAGGACCCGGGCCAAGAACAGTCGTTCCACATGATAAACATGTCATACTTGCTTCCGCAGACCAGGTTGCCATAGATTCTGTTGCAGCTAAGATAATGGGATTTGACTGGAGGAAACTTCCATGTATAGCACTCTCTCATGAGCATGGACTAGGGATCGGTGATCCATCAGAGATAGAACTTGTTGGTGATGTAAAAGCAGCAGATGAGAACTGGAATTTTGAGGTCGGGGTGAATTTTGCAACCGGAGCAGGAAGAATATTGTGGCATGATACTCCACTGAAACATCTGCAGAAATTATTCTTTCATACACCTCTGGTAAATTTGTTCATTTTTGCCTCAGAATTGTATCATGATAAGCTCTGGTATAATATAAAGGGTAAAAAGGTTGTTTCAAAATGGATAAATGAATCACCCTGGGGAAAATTGTTCGAAAATTCGCCTGAGTAAATATGCCTCTTAAGAAAATATTAAGTTTTATTTCACTTGGGATATTCCTGGCTGCAATTATCACAATAATTCTTAGTTTCAAAGGTGGCTCAAGAGTAAAGAAGTCTGATGTTGATGCGATCATCGGCAAGGGCATGTCCCACAAAATCTATGATGAAAATAATCATCTGACTGCTGAAATAACAAGCAGTTCCACTCAAAGAGATTATGATGAAACCAGGAGTCTTGCAAAAATAGAGAGAACTTTACTGACTGATATCAAGGCTGTTATCTACAAACATGGGGAATTTGAAAGTGATGTAAAGTTTTCAGGAGGCTCAGGATATGTTGAAAACGGATATAATGATTTTCTGATAAAAGATAAAGCCAGAATAGAATCAGATGAGGCTTTATTTCTAAGTGAAAAATTTTTTATGGAAGGCAGTGCTATGATCTCTAATGATGAAAGTACAGAATTTGTTTTGAAAAATATTAAAGGAAATGCCGAAAAAGGTTTGAATTACATTCTGAAGTATAGAGTGCTTGATCTTTTTAAAGCATCGGGGATATTTGTCAGAGCAGGGAAAAATTATAATTTCAGTTGTAATAAGCTTATGATTCTTAAAAAATTGAATCGAATTGTTTTTCGAGGCAAGTCATTGATCAAGGATGCAGACTCTTCCATGAAAGGTAAAGAGATCATATTAAGATTCAACGATGATTTCAATCAGGTAAAACGTGTTGATATTCTTGGGAAAGGGCATCTTTTTTACAAGGGAAAAGACGGAAAAGAATCCAGGGAAATTTCAGGGAAGGTTATAGCAGGATTTTTTAATGATACTGGTGATATTAAAGAAATTAAGGTATCGAAGAAAGGAATAGTTAACCTGTATTCAAATGGGAATAGGATAATAGCTGTTTCAAAGCTAATTTATATCAGTTTTAACCCACAAACGAATAAATTATCAAGTGTTAAATTACTACGGAGTGGCACAATTGAATCCAAAGGTAAGCGACCCTTTATCATTTCTTCCGAAAAGATAACAATTGATTATGACAAAAATGAAGAGATTGAAAAGTGTATTACTCATGGAGACACAAAGTTTAAAACAGAAGGATATAACGGCAGTTGCAATATCCTTGAATATTTTCCTGAAAAAAGCTTTATGATATTAAAAGGAGAGAAATCTGTACTTGAAAAGGGCGTGAACAGGTTTGTTTCACCTGAATTTCTGGTAAATACAAAAGAGGAGAAGTTTTCTTCTGATAAGGAGATTCGCTCAACAATACAACTTGAATCTGATAATTCGATTTTTTCAAAATTGCCTGTTTATGTAAGCTCAAAGAAAATAGAGATCGATGATAAATCGGGCTCTGTTGTTTATAGTACAAATGTTTCCCTTTTTCAGGGTGATACAAAATTAAATGCTGAAAAGGTAGAGATCGGTGAAAATAAAAGTATAAATATATCAGGCAAAGCAAAGTTGAATTTCACTAATAATGAAAAGGGGATATCCATCAGTGGTGAGGAAATAAAAATCGATCCGGATAAGAATTTTTTGTATATAAAAGGGAAAGGTGTCCTGAGTGAAGGTGACAATTCACTTTCCGGAGAATCTCTAGTTGTAGAATTCAATGATAATAAAAAGATCAGCCGTGTCACAGGGGAAGATAAAATAGAATTTAAAAGGAAAGGCATTTCCGGAAAAAGTGAAAAAGTTATCTGGAAGTTCAACGAGCAAATTATTACATTCATTACAAATGCTCAATTGATAAAGGCTGATAGCGGTAGCTCAAAAGGCGATGAGATCAAGTTCTATATTGAAGATGAAAAAGTAGTGATAAGATCTGTAGACGGAAAAAGATCTGAAACTAAGATAGATTAATTTATTTCAAAATTGTAAGCGGTCAGTTATAATACTCACAGGTAGATAGTCAGAGGCCCAATTCTGATTTAATTCCTGTCATTGCTTTCAGACAGAGTTCCAGGAAATCCTCCAACTCAATCCCTAAATTATCACAGGTTCTCATCTGCTCCCGGTCAGCACCTTTTGCGAATGACTTTTCTTTGAATCGTTTTTTCATCCTTTTCAGGTTTACTCCGTCAAGGGATTTTGATGGATGCATTAGAGCCACAGCTATGATGAATCCTGAAGTAGGGTCTATTGCATAAAGGGCAGTATCCATTTTTGATACAAGCTCCACTTTCTTGTTGTGAGCTTTGATAGCGTGAATAATCTCATCAGAAACATCTTCATTTTCAAGCATTTCAGCAGTTATCAAGCCATGGTTATATGAATCTTCCGAGGTAACTTCATAGTCGAGGTCGTGAAGGAGTCCGGCTAATCCCCACTCATCTTCATCCTCGGAAAAATAACCCGCAAGCTCTCTCATGCATGCTTCAACGGCAAGACAATGTTTTACCAGATTTGGATTATTGAGATTCTTTTTTACAAGATCTAAAGCATATTCTCTTTGCATTAAGATATATTCCGGTTGAAACTATTTCTTCTCTTCCTCTTTTTTCGGCATCTTGAAGAATGAATCTTCAAGCGGTTCATCATATTTGATCGATTCGATAACAATATTTCCCATATCCATCCCGTTTACTTTTGTTTTAATGGAAAATGCAGTCATCATTCCGTTAACCTCTTTGAAGTCTGAAGAATAACTTTCAGCCTTGATCTCTTTCCCGTCCTTTTTGATCCTTGTTGTCTCTGTTTTAAGGTCGATAAAAGTTTCAGTATCAAAATAGAATATTGTTTCTTTTCCGTCCTTCATAGTGAGCTTAACTTTAAAAACTTCAGTCCCTTCAAGTTCATCTTTGCCAAGAAGTTCAACCTTATGCCCCTTCTTTGCATAATTTATCATGGGATTTTCAAACATTTCTGCAGTTTCTTTTGCATCATCGGCCTGATCACCTGTCATTATCTGAGGCCCTTCTACACCTGTAAAAGGAGATATCTGCCATGCCGTTTCTCCGTCATAAGCAAATACCATCAGCTTATCGGAAAAGACAACTTCAGTTCTGGTCATTTTCGGTTTCTTATAATACATACTGAATTTCATCTCCATGTTCATCCTGACCATCTTGCCAACAGCAGTAACAGTTTTTATAGATTCAAGTTTTTCTGCGCCACCTTTTACTTTAATGTGATTGTTGATAATTTCATCAACAGTTTGAGATTGAACCATTCCAAAAAGGAAAGTGAATGCAAAAATTATAATGAATATTCTTTTCATTTGTTCCTCCAAATTTTAATTTTTGAGTATATAATAATTTGTTTATTTATTCCAATACTTTTATAATTAATCTTCATAATCCAAGGAGGAATAATGTCTATAAAGAACTTTACGATTTTTATAGTATCTTTTTTAGTTGTATTTACATCTTTTGATCTCGGAAATACAAAAATAAATTCATCACTATTTGGCGATATAAAAGCAAGGAATATCGGACCGGCTGTGATGAGCGGGAGAATTACTGATATTGCAGTTGTCGAAAGTGATATCAATATTATCTATGTGGGGACTGCAGGTGGCGGAGTATGGAAATCCAAGAGTGGCGGAATTACATTTAAACCTGTATTTGATAAGTTCACTATGGCGATCGGTTGCGTGACAATAGATCCGAAAAATCCCGATATTGTCTGGGTCGGGACAGGCGAGACCAACATGAGAAATAGTGTTTCAATCGGAACCGGAATATATAAAACTATTGACGGTGGGAAGAATTGGAAACATATGGGGCTCTCAGATTCAGAGCGGATAAGTGAGATACTTGTTGACCCCCGCAATTCGGATGTTGTCTATGCCGCGGTTCCGGGACATTTATGGGATGCAAACACCGAGAGAGGTTTGTATAAAACAAACGATGGCGGAAAGACCTGGGAGAAATTATTTTATATAGACCAGGACACCGGTTGTATCGATGTAGATATGGACCCGAAGAATCCCGATCTGCTGATTGCAGCAATGTGGAAATTTCGCAGAGAACCCGATTTCTTTTCTGCCGGTAGTTACAAAAGCGGAATGTATAAATCTCTGGACGGGGGCAAAAGCTGGAAAAGATTGAAAAAGGGATTACCGAAGGGTAAGCAGGGGCGGATCGTGGTCGATTTTCACCTTGCGGATCCGAAGATTGTTTATGCTCTGGTAGAATCTGAAAAAACCTTTATTTACAGATCTGACGATTCAGGGGAAACATGGGTGAAAAAGGGGACAGGTTTCGGAGTTAAGGCGAGGCCATTTTATCTGGCCGGGTTAAAGGTTGATCCTAAAGACCCTGACAGAATATACAATTATAGTTTCATGCTTTCTGTCAGTAAAAATAGCGGGAATTCATTTGAGTCAGCTATGGAAAGTTTTATGGGTATGACAGTACATCCTGATCAGCACTCTTTATGGATTGATCCGAAAAATCCCAAACATCTTTTCCTCGCAACCGATGGAGGAGTTTATATCTCATACGACCGGGGGGGAAAGTTCAGGCATATTTCGAATCTTCCTGTTTCCCAATTTTATCATGTCAGTTATGACCTTAGAGACCCCTATAATGTTTATGGTGGACTTCAGGATAATAACAGCTGGTACGGCCCTTCAAAAATGCTGAATGCCGGGCAGATCAGAAATAAAGACTGGGTCGCGGTTGGAGGTGGTGACGGGTTTTATGTTTTCAGAGATCCTTCTGATGAAAACATAGTCTATTATTCCTGGCAGGGCGGTATGTTCCAGAGGTTTAATGAGAAAACAGGTGAAACTGCAAGCATCAAGCCTCTCCCATCTGAGAATGAACCTGACTATAGGTTCAATTGGAATGCGGGAATGGAACTGAGTCCAAACAATAAGAAAAGATTGTATGTGGGTTCTCAATTTCTTTTTGTCTCACACAATCAGGGGAACTCCTGGAAAAAGATATCAGGAGACCTGACCACAAATGATAAGAGCAAACAGAGACAAAGTGATTCGGGAGGGATAACACCTGATAATACGACAGCAGAAAATCATTGTTCCATAATTGCTATTTCTGAATCACCTGTAAATGAAAAGGTTATCTGGGTCGGAACAGATGACGGGAATCTTCAGGTTACAAGAAATGGAGGGAAAAAGTGGATCAATGTTATAAAGAATATAAAGGGACTGCCCAAAGCTACCTGGTGTCCTGCTATTGAAGCCGGGAATTATGAAGAGGGGACAGCATATGTCGTGTTTGACGGGCACAGGACAGGTGATAAAAAAACTTATATTTACAGGACTGTGGATTTTGGTAAGACCTGGGAATCTATTGTTACTGATGAGGTGGAAGGTTACGCCCATATTATTAAAGAGGATATAAAGAACAAAAACCTTCTTTTTCTGGGGACAGAGTTTGGTTTATATGTCTCATTTAACAAGGGGGGAAACTGGGTCCATTTCAAAGAGACACTCCCGAGAGTCGGAGTCCGGGATATTCAGATCCATCCGGTAACTCATGACCTTATCCTTGGTACACATGGCAGAGGCATTTATATAATAGATGATATAACACCCCTGAGAAGTATTAATGATGAGACACTCGAACAAAAAGTTGCTATTCTCCCTGCAAGTCCTTCTGAAACTTCTTTAAGCGGAGGTGGAGGGGCTATGACCGGTGATACCGAATATTTCGGAGAAAATCCCAGTGAAGGGGCGACGATCACATATTATTTGAAAAAGCGGCACATTTTTGGTGAATTCAAACTTGAAATATTTGATAGTAAAAATAAATTAATAAAAGTTCTGCCAACCGGAAAGAGGAAAGGAATAAACAGAGTTTATTGGGGGATGCGTTTGAAGGCACCGAAGGCCGGGCGCGCTCCGGGATTGACCGGATTTGTATTTGGTGGCCCGATGGTAGATCCGGGAGAATATAAGATTAAACTTACGAAAAATAAAAAAGTATATGAATCAACTATTCTCCTTAAGCCGAATCACTATACCAAACATAGCCTTGAAGATACTATGTTGAGGCAGGAGAAAGTATGGGAAGTTTATCATATGCTTGAACATATGGCATATTTCTCAGATACATTGAGTGATATTGTTAAAGAACTGGAAAAGAAACTTGAAATAGAAAAGCTTCCTAATGGAGTAAAAAAGATCATAAAGAGAGGGATATCCAGGACCAAACTTATTAAGAGTGCGATCATTGATGAGAAGGGTTCGATCTATTCAAGCGAGATGCTTCAGGGTAAAATGATCCAGATCTATTCTGCAGTGAGTATGTATGGTGGTAAACCGACCGATTCCCAGCTTACATATATAAAGACCTTGAAGATCCAGTTAACTGAAATAGAGGAGAAATTCGGATCATTTATTAAGAAAGATATGGTTAAAATTAACAGGTTTCTCAATAATTATAAAGCAGGCGGACTTAAAATAATTTCAGAAAAAGAGTATAAAGAGAAAAATAAAGATTAAACAATCCAGGGTAGATACCCGGCACCGGAGTAAAATGGATAATATCGGGCAGATAGATAAGGCTGAGTTATATATTGTCGAACTTCCACTTGTAACTCCTTTTAAAACAAGTTATGGAGTTATAAAAAGCAGGGAGTCATTGCTGTTGAAACTGACATCAAATGGACATTCAGGTTGGAGTGAGTGCGCCAGCTTCAGGGATCCCTGGTATCATTATGAGACGATAGATACATCTCTTCATATTGCCGTGAAATATCTTATACCTGTACTATTAAAGGCCAATAATATTAAAGCTGATCTGATCACTGATCTTTTCGCCGGGATTAAAGGGCATAACATGTCCAAAGCAATGGTCGAAAATGCTGTTCTGGATCTTTATGCGAGAAAGACCGGAAAGCCGCTTTATGAGATCCTCGGGGGGGAAAAGAAAAAAATAAGATCCGGAATAAGTTTCGGTATTTCAGAAGATATAAACAATTTACTGGAACAGATCAATGAAGCAGTCAAAAAAAAATATCACCGGATCAAAGTGAAAATCAAGAAAGGGTTTGATGTTAATGTAATCTCGGATATACGTTCTGCCTTCCCATATATAAATCTTATTGTTGATGCAAATGGCTGTTATAATGAGGATGATACAGAGACATTAAGAATGCTGGATAATTTTGATCTTAAGATGATCGAGCAGCCTTTCGGGACAGATGATTTCCTTGGGCATTCACGATTACAGGAACAGATCAATACTCCTATTTGTCTCGATGAATCAATATCCGGTCTCCATTCTGCTGTATCGGCAGTTAACTTTAAAAGTTGTAAGGTTATATGTGTTAAACAGGGAAGGTTGGGTGGACTCTTAAAGTCAATTGAACTAAAGGATTATTGTATGGAAAACGGATTGAGAGTTTGGTGCGGGGGAATGCTTGAGACAGGAATTGGCCGGGCCTTTAATCTGCACCTGCAGACCATAGATGGATTTGAATCCCCGGGAGATACTTCTGAAACATCCCGATATTTTATAGAAGATATTGTTACTGAGCCCGTTGTACTTGATAATGACGGTAATATAAATATTCCTGATAATGATGGTTTCGGATTTGAAGTGGATCAGGAAAAAATAGATGAATTTATGGTGTTTCGAAAGATAATGAAGAGATAGGGCAGCGAGAAGGTTTAGCCTTCTCACCCTTTTTTTTTATGATCAGATTTTATATTTGATACCTGTAAGGTATTCTGAAACTTCCCATAATTTTTTTGCTATATTTTCATCACTGGAGAGTTTGTTCGGAAATACTTTTTTAGGATAACCTTTTATTTCCATAAATCCGGACGGGCCGAAGAAATCTCCACTTTCAGCGCCTACTCCTACAGCTGCGTAAAGGGTAGGGAGTGCTCCCATATCAACTTTTTGTGCAAAGAACCGGTTAAGAAAATCAGCTGCGCTGTTATGTCTCTGCAGATCTGTAGCTGTCCATCCCGGATGTGCTGAAACCACTTTGGTGCCTGTCCCCTTTTCCTTAAGTTTTCTGCTTAGTTCTGAAGTGAAATAGAGGTTGGCAATTTTACTATCCCCATATGATCTCATGGGTTTATATTTCCTTTTCTCCCAATTAAGATCATCAAAATTAATATTGCCATATTTATGAGCCATACTTGACACATTTACAATTCTGGAATCCTTAGTGTTATTGAGGATATCCAGAAGTTGTAGTGTGAGAGCAAAGTGTCCGAAGTGGTTTGTTCCCATCTGTAGTTCAAATCCATCTGAGGTTTTGGAATAGGGAGGAACCATTACACCTGCATTGTTTATCAGAATGTCCAGCTTCTTATATATTTTTTTGAATTCATCTGCAAATCTTTTTACAGATCCGAGATCAGCCAGATCAAGGTTCATCAGTTTAACTTTTGCATCTTTTTTTTCTGAAACAATTTTTTCTAAAGCTTTCTCTCCTTTTTCCGGATTTCTTACTGCAATGATCATTTCTGCATTCTTCAAAACGAGAACCCGAGCGACCTCAAAACCTATCCCGCTGCTTGATCCTGTAATAATGATAGTTTTTCCATTCTGATCAGATATATTTTTAATATCCCATTTTTTCTGTTTCATTCATTTCTCCTTTTTAGTAAATGAATATTCACTTATTAGCAACCATTTTTAATAATGTTTTCAAATATGAATTTTTTCAAGTTATGATCACTCAATTACCTCAATGATTATATATCAACTAAATAGGATTGCTATAATAAATAAACTGAAATTATTGAATTTCTGGTTTTTCTGGACTTTGGTTAAAAGAATAAACTATAATTTTATTAAATATTATGGAGAAAACAAAATGATTAAATTGAATGACAGAATTACTTCTATGGCAGGATCGTTATTGTTTGGTTTTTTTTTAATGTTCGTCTATGTTTTCAAAAATACAGTTCCTATGACAGACATATATCTGGGGAGGGACCGGATCACACATGCAATAGTAGTTTTTCTCTTTGGCCTTTTCGGAGTTATGTTATTATTACTTCTAAAAAAATTTAAAAGTGCTAAAGTATTCAAATATATCGGTTATGGGCTTTCATTTATCTTTATGGTGGGAATGCCAGCTCTCCTGTTTTATACAGAATATCAATCTTTCCGAGGGACAGAATGGGCAATTGAAACATTTTTCATAGGACTGGCTCCGATATTATTTATTTATGCTGCATTTCTTGTTTTCTATAAGAAAAGAATTGTGAATCTTTTCCTTGCTTTTATCTTTGCTGTTTTTTCAATTTATCATCTACTACTTCTTGTCCGGGTCCTGCCCGGTATGGGTAAAGCATTTTCTGTCACAGCCACATCTGATCTCTTGATCATGACAGCTTTAATTGCGTTCAGTGCTTTATTTGCTTTCTTTAGTTTTAAGCAGTATTTAAGTTTCAGGAAATGAAGAGATCTATCTGTTCTTCTTGAAGACAAACCTGATCTTTCCCATTTTCAGGTTGTCATTATGCTGTAAAATCATTGAACCTGAGACAATTTTTTTATTTAAAATAGTTGGATTTGATCTGCTGTCATTTTTTAAAGAAAATTGATCTTTGCCGGGATCATAAATAATAGTTGCCTGTTGCCTGGACATTGTGTCATCAGCAATAAGAATATCATTCTCTCTGCTACCGATTCTCCCAATTTTTGTAAATTCTTTAGTGATCATAAAACTTTTACCTTTCTCTTTGGCATTTGTTATAACCAATAATGCAGAAACCGGATTGAAAACTTTTGGCTGATCAACAACATTTAAAGAATTATTTTCACTATCATTAGTAACATTCTTTCCAGATCTGTTACTTCTTTTCCCGGACTTAATATAAATTATGATTACGATCATAATTAGAATAAAAAATCCGGCTCCGATAATTATGTTTCTGCTCGATAAAAAGTTTTTCACAATATTACTCACTTTCTTAGAAGTTTTTGTTTCTAATTCTGGTTTTAAAGCAGCGATACCTTTTTTAACAATCTCTTCAGGCCCTTTTATAATATATATAATAGTTCCGATCCTGTAGATTTTTTTGTTTAATAAGTTTTTTGTATTGAGAGCAGAAAAATCTTTTGCTTCTTCATAATTCTCAAAATCAATTACTGCGGCAATACTATCCCGGGATCCATCAGACGGGTTAGCTTTGATATAAGCTGCCTGTAAAAATTCAGGCAGGAAATCTCCGGCATCTACATTTAAGATTTCTTCTATTCTAGTTGCGTCACATTCAATTATAGAAGCCTTCTGCCAGATCTCAGCAGATTTTATAACCGGCATCAATAGATCTTTCGGGAATTCGAAAGGGAGTGATAACTGGGTAGCTATAAAAGATGAAATAAATGCTTCAGGGGATATTTTGCCTTCTGAAGCCAGCATTGCTTTCCTGGTCGGGACCTCAATAAATCCAAGGGGCATTCCCTGTATCTGGATAGTAATACAGATATCTTTAGTCCAGGGTGCAGCGATACCTGCAGATGATATTGCCATGACAATCTGTCCAATTGATTTTTCCCTGTTTCTGAAATCCGGAGTTCCACTGATAGCAACTATCTCTTTATCTATTTTTACAATAACATCAGTGATTAGCAGATCATCAGTATAATATTTATACAAAAATCTCTCTATTCTTTGATTCTTATCAATATCTTTCTGAGTTTGGTCCTGAGAAAGTAATTGGGAATAATTTAATAATAAAACCAGTATAAAACATATGGAAATTTTCTTGATGGCCATTATTTTACCTCATTTGATTTTCTCGAATTGGAGCAGTTTGTTTTTTATTGCAATACCTGCATCACTTATTGAATTTGGACCTTTTATATACTTTTTTAAAAATCCTTTTCCAAAATAATTTTTACACGCTTTATTTGTATTCTGGATCATCTCTTCAATATCAGAGCCTCCTAAAGTTAAAGGGCTTTTACCAAACTCCCATATTGTATTTATAGCATTTTTCATTTCTCCGACATTGCCCTGTCTGAGATTTTTAAAAAATTTATCTAAAGCAGGAGTGCCTTTCCCGCCGGCAAGAATATGAACCCTGTCGTTCTGATATGCTTTGTATAATCCAAGTAATGCCAGGATTCTTTTAAATCCCTTTTTGTTTGCAAATTTTTCATTAAGTAATTTATCGTACATTTCCTTGTTTTTCTGTTGTTCACTCTTATCTTTATTATTTTGATCATAAGAATCAGTTGGCTTCAACCAGATGTTCTTCTTTCGTATAGTTTTTTCTTTTTTTGTGCATCCGGCAAATTCACTAAGATCGACCGGCAGCCAATAATCTGAGTACATTTTTGTCCACATCCGTTTAGCTCTAACCTCTTTGCCTTCACACATAACAATTAATTCAGCAAATACTTGTGTATCTGCTCCCAGCTTGCCGGCTTCATCTGAGTTTCTTTTAATCGGCATTACAAATCCATCCCGTATCAATCTCTGATATCTTGGCTTAAAAGGTTTAGATCTTTGTTCGAATGTCTCAAATCCATCAGCGGAAATTCTTAAAATAATACTAACCGGCTTGATTTCAGGACACACTTCCTGAACAAATGAGCCTGTCGCTTTTAAAGAACTGTCGATCGGACATGTTATTGTACAGGCAATTGTATACTTTCTCGTTATTTTCATTGTATTTTCAGGAGCTGTCCAGACAGGGTCCGGAATGGTCGGATCACTGAATGTACCAGCCTGAGGTTTTACCGTCCACTCATACAATAGCTTATGATTTCGGGTATCTTTGCCGCTAATTTTACATTGAACCAAACCACCTGTGCTAACGGGATTTGGTTTCCCGGAAGGTCCGGCGGCGATATATATCTTATGAGAATCAGGTTTCTTAATATTATTGGTCTTTAATATACCTTCATGCCCGATATCATGATGAAAAGAATAAGCCGACCAGTTTGAATAGGGGCCACCCCATTGATGCTTTAAGCTGGCTCTTATTCTAACGGTTTTTCCCGCATATTGTTTTGGAATTATTCCCTCAAATTCATGAGTAACACTTGTCGGTGCTTTTTTATGCCAGATACCCAAACCGCCATAATCTCTCCATATATTAAAGCCACGGGGACTGAATCCTACAATAGGATGACTATGGATATTTACTCCGTAATACTCTTTCCTGGTTAGATATCTTTTCCCTTTTAAAAAAGAAGTTTCTACATCCTTCGGAGTCATTATCTTATAATAGTCAGGAAGAAGAGGGTAAACTGAATCCGGCTCCTTTTTTATATCGGCGAAAATTGAACAATCATCTCTTTCAACGATTTGTCCTCCGGGATTCAAATTACTCATGATCACAATTCCCTTCACTAAAAATCCTTTTTCTGTATCTTCAATAGATTTAATGGTCAATATGGTTGTTTGAGAAAATACAGGAGAAAAGCAGATAAAAATCATTAATACTTTCAAAAACAATTTAAATAATTTTGATATTGCAAGAATCACTAAATCCCTCCCGGGGAACTATTTTCATTGAACTTTTTTATTAACAGAAAATGAAATTATTTGCAAGAAAGTTTATTACTGTCAGCAGCACTTTTAATGAAAGATCATCTATATTGAAAGTTATTTGATTTTATATTTTTTGTTTATTAACATTAAATAAAGATATTAATTGTTGAGGTGGCCTATGAATAGTGTTTCTGAATTAAGAGTTCAAATTCGAGGTATAAACGGTGATTATAACGGGATTGATTATACTATTGAAGGAGATGAATTTCTGATCGGGAGACATTTTGATTGTGACCTTGTATTAAAAGAAAAGACCGTATCAAGTAAACATGCAAAAATAATAAAGAAAGAGAACTATTTTGAAATTGAGGATCTGGACTCTTCAAACGGTACATTTGTAAATAAAAAGAAGATCACAAAACAAAAATTGCGTACTGAAGATATCCTCTCTTTTGATAAATTTGATTTCAGGTTTATAAACCCTAATGAAGTTCCCAGAACAATAATTTCTACAGGAGAAGATTTCAAAAGGCCGGATCAAACTATTCACAGATCTCAATTGACAACGAAAACTGAAGATCAGGAACAGCAAATTAATCTTACTCTGGAGATAAAAAAAGAAGAGATCAATCCTGAATTATCTTCAGCAGGAATAAAAAGAACTTCGCCCGGTTTTTCTTATGGACTCTTTCTCAGCTTGATAACAGCATTTACAATTAATATCGGTTTTGTATTTTTAATTGGTTTAATCAGGTTGCCAACTTTAAGCTTAACCGGGATATGGAATTCCTTTAAGGGGCTGTTAATCGGATTCCCATTCATGCATTTACATTTATATTGGACAAAGGCAGTTAATATTGATTTTTTGTTTGTTTTAGCAGGAGTGTGCATCCCCGTTGGATTGATGCTAGCCGGATTAATAATTCAACGATCATCAGGCGGGAATAGATTTCGTAATGCATTAGTTTTTGGTTTTATATATGTGATAACCGGAATTTTTGTTCAGTTCGCCTTCTTGAGTTTTAATTATAAAACCTGGCTTACAATTAATAGTATAGCAGGGTTTGGCACAGGGAACATAACGATCTCTTTAATATTTACTATAATTTATTATTGGGCTGTATCCTCCGTTTTTGCTTTTATCGGGGCTTTGTTCACAAAAAATGATTAACATTTTACCTTTTCTGTGGTATATAAATTAATCAAATCATGAAAAACAAGAGATTGATCAGAATAATAGCAATAATATTTGTTCTTGTTACAGGTATGAACTCATATTCTGATCTGGTTCTTTGCCGTCATGAGAATGGGAATACAAATATTGTTACCGGTGAATATCACGACTCAGTTCATGGTGGAAAAGTATCCAATGAAGAACAATCGTGTTCAATCCATGAAGTGGAAGATTGTCATACCTGCATTGATATTCCTATTCAGATCAAGAATATAACAATTCTAATTTCAAGAATTTCTTTAAAAGAGAAGATCAATCCCGTCGCTTACTTTAATTCGGGAATAAACTGGGTTAGTTTTATCTCTGTGTCCGGGAGATTCTCAGATAAATTTTTGGATCTTCATGTGTTTAAAACTTTTGCAAAAGTAGTCCTCCTGATCTGATATTTTCCCCTCATTCCGGGGAAAAAACTATTCAAAATTAAATTAGGAGGATAATATGTCTGAGAAATTTTATAAGGTTTTTAGTGTTACTTCAATTGTATTAGTGATCCTGCTAATACCGTTTTCTCTCCATCCGAATATTAATAATAATTTAACCTTAAATGCAGTTTTAGTAAAAGTACTTGGAGGTAATCCGGATCTTGCTGCAATGAGATATAAGGTCAAATCAAAGGATGGGGAAATTTATCAATTATCAAGATTAGCTAATCCGGAATTTGAATTTGAACTTGAAAATTTTGCAGGGAGCGGGGAACTCAGCGGATTCGGACGATCTGAGTATACAGCATTGTTAAGCCAGGAGATCCCAACCGGAAACAAGAGATCCCTCTCAGTCAGGATAGCGAAAGTGGAAAAAACAATTTCAGAACTTATGATAAATAAAAAGGGTGCAGATCTTTTACTGGAGGCAAAAAAGAAGTTTTATGAACTTTATTTTCTTCAGGAAAAAATTGCTTTAAAAAGAAAGCAGATAAGTCAGATAGAGAACTTTAAGTTGCAAATACATAAAAGAGTAAGGGCAGGGAAGACATCACCTTTAGAATTATCCAGGATAAAAATATATTTGCTCAGATGTAAGACAGATCTGAAATCGGCAGTTTCGGAGTTTTATTCAACCGGGGTATATCTGGCCTCACTTTGGGGTGAAGATTCATTCTCGTACAAATCAGTTGTTACGGAAAACTCAGAGTGGGAACAATTCACAATTAATGAAGAAATGAATAAAATATCAGATCTCAATCCTGATCTTGCTATTATGAAGAAAGAGATTCAACACCATGAAGAGGAGCTCAGGCTTGAGAAAGCAATAAAAATCCCGAATATCTCTATATCAGGTGGGATCAAACACCATTCTGAGATCGGATTAACTGCTTTTACTGCAGGTATATCCATACCGGTTCCTCTATTTGATAAAAATAAGGGCGGAGTGTCAACTGCCGGGTATCTTGTAGATAAAGCTGTTGCAGAGTTGAAAGCTGAAGTATTGAGAATACGGTCTGAACTTACAGCAAAATTCAGAACTTTAAAAACAGAGTTGGGAAATACTAAAATTTATAAAAATGAGATTATCCCTGAATCAGAGAAAACATTTAAAATAATATCGGAAGCTTATGCTATGGGCAGATCTGATTATCTTGATGTTATTGATGTTTATGATTCTGTTTATGAGATCAATGAAGAATACATTCAAAGTATCCGTGACCGGAGGATAGAATTGGCTGAAATTGAAAGGCTGAACGGTAGAATACTGAGTATAACGATTAATAGGAGTGAAAATGAGAAATAATATAAAAAATAATGCAATTATTATACTTTTGATCGGAATTTTTGTGTTTGTGATTATAAATTGTTCAACAAATGAAGAAATTGAGGCTAAAGAACAGAGTATTGTCAGTAATCATGAAGATGAAAATGAAGGTGAAGAGGAGCATGTTGCCCTCTCAAAAGAGGCAATAAAACTTGCAGGGATAACTATAGAACAAGTAGCTTTGGCGAAGATAGATAAAAAAGAGGTTTTCCCCGGCGAGGTATGTTTCAATGAAGAGAGGTATATCAGGGTAATACCCAGGTTCCCGGGAATTGTGAAAAGAATATACAAAAGGGAAGGCGATTCAGTCAAAAAAGGTGAAATTCTTGCAAAGATCCAGAGTAATGAAAGTTTAACAAACTACAATATAATTTCCGAACTTTCAGGAATGGTTACCAAAAGGGATATTGCACCGGGCGAATTTGCAGGAGATGGGCATGTGATCCTTGAGATAGCTGACCTGTCAATCCTCTGGGTACATTTGAATGTTTTCCCTGATAGTATTAGAAATTTTAATAAAGGCATGGATGTGAAATTGTTCTCAATTGACGGAGAAAGATCAACAACCTGCAAGGTAATATCCATTATCCCGATAGTAGACAGGGAAACAAGGAATATGAGAGTCAGAGCTTTGTTGAAAAACGGGGAGAAAAATTGGCTCCCCGGAGGATTTGTCAGGGGTGAGATCAAGGTGATATCTATTGCTGAAGTTCCTGTTATTTATTCAGAGGCGATCCAGTTCTTAGATGATGAGCCTGTCCTGTTTGTACCTGAGGAGGAAAATGAGTTTCATATAGTTCATATTGTCACTGGGCGAAAGAACGGGATTTTCACAGAGATAATAAGTGGTCTTAAGTCCGGTGACAAATATGTCAGAAAAGGATCTTTTGAAATAAAGGCCAGGATTATCACCAGCACAATGGATGGCCACGCCGGACACGGCCATTGATCAGAGGTAAAAATGATTAACAGGCTAATTGATATTTCTATAAAGCACAGACTGATCATATTAATTTTAATAGTTGGTGTTTTTATTGGAGGGATATTTCAGTATAAGGAATTACCGGTTGATGCATTTCCTGATATATCTCCGATTATGGTTCCGGTATTTGCCGAAGCACATGGGATGGCACCTGAAGAGATAGAGAGGCTGATAACTTTTCCGATAGAATCAGCAATGAACGGCCTGCCTGATGTTACTCTGGTTAAGTCAACATCTGCTTTTGGAATGGCTGTGATCTATGTCTATTTCAAGGATAGTGTTGATATTTATTTCGCAAGGCAGATCGTTAGTGAAAGGCTGCAAAGTGTCACGGCTTCTCTCCCGGAGATGGATGAAGCCCCTTCTTTGGGGCCGATATCAACCGGACTCGGGCAGATATTTATCTATTATCTGACAATTGATGACAACGTTGATACAGGAGGTAAAGACAAGAATACTTATTTAAGGGAGATTAATGACTGGTTGATAAAATTTCATCTGCAGTCTGTACCCGGAGTCACAGATATACTATCTATCGGTGGACATGTACTTCAATATCAGATCAATTTAGATCCTTATGCGTTGTTGAAATACAAACTGGATCTGGAGGATGTGATTTCCGCTGTAAAAGGGAATAACCGGAATGTCGGAGCTCAATTCCTGGTGATAAATTCTGAAGAATATCTTGTCCGCGGAATCGGGCTTGTGCAGAGTCTGGAAGACATAGGAAATATTCACTTAAAGACTATTAATGGAACTCCTTTAAAAATATCGGAAATTGCAGAAGTAAAATATGGGAATGAGATCAGAAGAGGTGTTGTTACCAGAAATGGAGAAGAAGAAGTTGTATCAGGGATCGTTTATCAATTATTCGGAGAGAACACTTCTGAAGTAATTGAGAGGTTATATAAAAAAATTCCTGAAGTTCAAAAAGTTCTTCCAAAAGGAGTAAATCTTATTCCTTACTATGAACAGGCAGAACTGATAAAAAAAGCGACCGGAACTGTCAAGAATGCCCTCCTTCTAGGAGTTATACTTGTTCTTGTTGTTTTAATGGTATTTCTGGGAAATATTAGGAGTGCTTTAATTGTTTTACTGGCTTTGCCTTTTTGCGCGTTTATATCTGTGATCTTTATGGGATTCACAGGCTTATCTGCAAATCTTATGTCTCTTGGTGGTATTGCGATCGGGATCGGGATGCTCGGGGACGGGGCAATAGTTATGGTTGAAAATATCTTCAGGATATTATCAGATCCGGCAAACAGAGATAAAAACAGGATAAAACTGATAGGGGAGGCAGCGAGAGGAGTGGGTAGGCCGATAGTATTTTCGATAGCAATAGTGATCATAGTTTTCCTCCCTATTTTTACTCTACAGGGAGTTGAGGGGAAAATGTTCTCACCACTTGCTTTCACAATTTCTTTTGCATTGATCGGCTCAATAGCAGCAGCACTGATCATGGCACCGGCACTTTCCACATATCTGCTTAAGCCGGGGAAAGGCCGGGAGTTTTTTCTTTTTAAAGCTGTAAGATCACTTTATGAATCGACTCTGTTAATCGCCATGAAATTCAAAAAGACCGTTATTTCGTTTATCTCGATCAGTTTTTTGATCAGTATTCTTCTCATCCCTCATCTGGGAACAGAGTTCATCCCTACACTTGAAGAGGGTTCAATCCTGATCGGAGTATCCATGGCTCCTTCTATTTCCCTTGAGAAGGCTACGGAAACGATCATGAAAGTAGAGAAGCAGCTTACAAAATATAAAGAGGTAAAGCAGACAATATCAAGGATCGGAAGGCCGGAAACAGGATCTCATCCCCATCCGGTCAATTATGCAGAGGTCCATATTGAACTTTTCCCCAGAAATGAATGGACAGGGTTCAAAGATAAAGCTTTACTGATTGAATCTATGGAGGCGGAACTCTCGAAATTCCCCGGAATCCAGCTTAATTTTTCACAACCGATCCAGAATGCTTTTGATGAGCTTTTATCGGGGACAAAAACAGAATTAGCAATTAAAGTGTTCGGGGAGGAGTTGGAGGTTCTTAAGGAGAAAGCGACAGAAATTAAAAATAAAATAGATAAAGTTGAAGGCCTTGTTGATCTCTCTGTTGAACAAAGTTTCGGGCAGCCTCAACTTCAGGTGATAGTGGACAGATCGGCTTGTTCCAGATATGGAGTGAATGTCTCAGAACTTCTGGAAAAATTGGAGATAGCGATCGGTGGAGAGCCGATCGACCAGGTATACTTGAATACCAGAAGATTTGATATAAATTTAAGGTATAAAGAGCAGTTTAGAAAAGATCCGGAATCAATAAAGAACCTTATCATCAAAGGGGGCAATGGGGAACTTTTAAAGCTTTCGCAACTGGCAGAGGTGAAAAATAAAACAGGCCCGATTCAGATCAACAGAGAAAAAAATATGAGAAGGTGGGTCATCCAGGCTAACATACGGGGTCGGGATCTTGGAGGAGTGGTCTCTGATATAAAAAGTATCATCAGGGATAGTATTGAGTTCCCGCCGGGATATTACGTCGAAATCGGTGGGCAGTTTGAAAATCAGGAGAGGGCGATGGCGAAGCTTAAGATCATTGTACCGATAGCAATTATACTGATCTTTTTTCTTCTTTACCTGACGTTTGGATCGCTAAAAAATGCTCTGTTAATTATTCTGAATATTCCTCTGGGTCTGATAGGAGGTATATTCGGGCTTTTAATTTTCAGGGAATACCTATCTGTCCCTGCATCGATCGGTTTTATCGCATTGTTCGGCATAGCAGTTCAGAATGGAGTAGTTCTTGTATCATATATTAACAGATTGATCAGGGAAGGGATGGATCCGGATGAAGCAGTTATACGTGGCGGTATTGTAAGGCTGAGGCCGGTGCTTATGACTGCATTAACAACCGTTCTCGGACTTATCCCTCTTCTCCTTTCTCAGGGGATCGGCGCGGAGGTACAACGTCCTCTGGCAGTGGTTGTTGTGAACGGGCTTATCTCATCAACATTTCTTACATTGATACTTATCCCCGTTCTCTATAAATGGTTTAGTGATAATAAGGAGAATTGACAGGCGGAATATCAGATAGATCGGTAGTATTTTCGGATATCTGTAAGCTTTGCTGTCTTACAGCAAAGATTTATCCTTTTCGATCACTTCTTTAATATCATCACATATCATTTTATTTAATATTTCAGCTCCATAGTAAGAAAGATGGGAGACTCCATTTCCATAATTCCCGTCTTTGAATAATCGAGTGTTTGACAGGCCGAATTTTTCTGGTGAATTATAATCCAGGATCATTATATTCGAATATTTTTTACTAATAGATATTATCTCTTCAGAGAATAATTTCTGCTCAAAGTTGGTTCTGTATACTCCTATAAAATCCGGGATAATCACAAGGAATACTTTAACTTTGTCTTTTTCCAGTTTATCAAGCAGAAGGTCGAGGAATTTTCCTTCTAAACCTGGATACCTTGCAAACTCGCTTTTTCTCCAATGTCGAGGTTCTATTAATAATTTTTTTTTTATTGATCTTTTTTTCCCTATATACTCCGAAATTAAGGGTCCCTTTTTATCCTTAACATGTAACTTTGACAGATGGTCTATGAAGTCGTTTATGAAAATATCTATATTTTCTTTCTCCTTGAATAACATAGAAGGGTTGGATATTGGATTGAAAAGTTTGAAATTCAACTTCATATCTATTTCAGGTTGTTTCTCAAAGTAACTAAGTATATTGATCATCTTCCCCTGGTTTGAATATTTTTTAAAAATAAAATAGTCGATTCCATAAAAAAGATATTTAGGAACTTTATATTTCTTCCTGTAAATCGTGTAATAAGTATAATTGTATCTTAAGTATCTTCCGGGTTCTGAAATTTTTAATGCTTTCAATCCCAGATACTTTTTTAAATACAATGGATGAATTGCCCTTCTTGTTCTTGAGGATCCCATTATCAATGTATCATAGAACTCAATTTCCTCTTTTTTAAGATTCAAATTTACAGAAGTCTGCCTGGTTTTATTGTAGAACCCGAATGAAATATTCTTGAAAATAATGTAGGCCGCCCTGTCAAATAAAACAAATAAAATCAAAGATAGGATAATAAGAAAGAATATTTTTGTTTTGTTCGATCTTGAATTGAAAAATAGCAGCTTCACTTATATATATCCCATACTATTGTAAATTATTGCACGAAATGAACCATTGTCAAGAATAATAGTAAGAGTTGAAATATTAGGATTCAGTATCGATAATGACTCTGCAGAACCATATCGGTTTATCAGGAGAGGAACAATTTGTATGCTTTTTCGTTTCATTAATAAAATGGAGGAATTGTGGGAAAAACCATAACTAAAGGGAAAAGTGGTTTTTTAGATACTTTATTGTTTTCTGTTTTTATTCTTTTTCTGGTTATAATATTTGTCCGAAGCAGTTCAATTCAATTGCATAGTTGCTCAACATTTATGTTGAATAAAGGGAATAATAGGATTGTCGGGCATAATCTATTTCCAGGGGTTTTTCCAGTTTACGGAAATAGCATAGTTCATACATCTGGAAAAAATATCCAGATCAAATTCCGGACATTTGATATTACTTTTAGATAAGATCTTTTCTGATCTCTTATTGTCGAATCTCCGGATATCCCGTATGTATGGCTCGTACATTTTTAAATATTCACTGAAAAGGATCTCAAGTGCATTGAGTGGTTCCTCTTTTAATTCCTCTCCGGATACAGAACGGAATCCTTTTATATTGAATGATTTACTGAAAAAGCCTGTGAGATCATCCAGTGTTGTATCGGAGTTATTTATTATATGGAAAATGCCCGGATCTACAGAGTATTCCAGGATAGCAATAAATGCATCCGTATAGTAATTGATCGGGATCAGGTTAATTGTGCCGCCACTCTTATTTCCCATCCTGATCGGAAGAAAGATACTTCCATCCTCATCTAAACGGACTCCCATTTGTTTTGCCTTCTCACCACCCTTTTTGAGGATGTCATTCCTGTATGTGTTTTTCAGAAACAGAGCCATTTTGACAGGATAATATACAGCATTAAAAAGAGTGCTTCTCCCGTTTTCAGAATCCCCGTAAACAATTGATGATCTGTAGATATTGACCCTGACACCACTTTGGGGGAACACCTCGGATATGAACTGCTCTCCGCGGTATTTGGTCTCCTCATAAACATTATTGAATTCTGGGGTATTAATAAGAGTTTCCTCAAAAATATTTTTTTGTTTCCCTGCCACATAAACAGTACTGATATGGTGGAAAAAATAGCATCTGCTATTTTCAGAGTTTATCAAGCTTGACAGGTTCTTTAGTATTCCAATATTTACAGTCTCCAATTCTCCCCTTTTTTTTTCAGAGAAAGATGTGTTTGCCGCACAATGAATAATCTCGTCGACTGTATTTAATAAATATGAGTAAGTTTTTTTGCTTATACCCAGATCCGGTTTGTCCAGGAATCCTTCGATGATTTCAAGGTTTGCTCCAAACTCATCTGTATCTAATTCGAACCATTCAAACATAGCTTTTATCCTTTCACCGGCTGTGGCTCCTCGATTAGGACGACTAAACATAATTACACGATAGCCCCGCTTTAATAGTTTAATTGCGGTATGGCTTCCTATAAAGCCGGTTGCACCGGTGATCAGAAATACGGCCTCCTTCTTCTTTCTTAATCCTAGGATTTCTTTTCTGGACAATTTCATCAGAGAGGCTTATTAACGATATAAAAAATTTTCCTTACGGGAGAATCCCTGGAAAAGGATCGTATTGATCCACTGGATACCTTTTGTATTCATACTCATCTCTCCAACCATTGGGCCTGCTTCGCCCATAGCTCTGAGCATCTGTTGGATCTCTGCCGGGTTCGTATGGTCAATATAAAAGTCATATTCAAGGATGGCACGTTTCCCCAGATCAACAGGTGTCAGGAATCCATAGTCATGTTTTAAATTGTATTTGTCTCCGATCCTTTTGAATTCTCCGATCATTTTTTTGATCACTTCTATCTTGTCCAGGGGTGCATAACCGATAAAGGCAACTACATGTTTGAATCTTCCCATTCGGGAACTGAGTATCCTGAAAGTGCTGAGCCAGGCAAGATTTGTCATCTCCGGGCGTGAATAGAGCTGGGTGTAAAAATCTCTCAGGTCTTCCGGAACTACAGATCCTATGGCTTCCGGGGAAGGATTTAATACTGTCTCTAATAATGGATACATCTCTTCTTTACAAAACAATTCATAGAGATTCCTGTTTGTCTCTAATTCACCTAACATCTCTATCCATTCTCCCGCAACCATTTGAGGGAGGCTAAGCATCATTAAGCGGAATAATTTATCATTTATAGTTATGGGGGCCATTTTTTTTATGGTTTCAATGGCATATTTATCACCGATCACCACTACCAGGAAGCTGATACCCAGTGTTTCTATAAAGAGTGTTTTTACTTTCTCCGCCATATCAGATGTAGGTGATATAAAGGTGGAAATATACTCTCCTCCCAGCAATGCTATTGAAATACCGATCCTTCTGCGGCTGAGATCTCTGCAGAAAGTTGCTGCTTCATCGAAGGATGAAAAAGGGATGCCTAAACCCTCTTCATCTTCGGTAACGGGCTGAAGTTTTATGGATGCTCCTGTGCAGATCCCCGGAGACGGGGAACCCTGTTTGTCAAATCCGAAGAGATTGGGACCCTTCTTGTCATTCAAATTAAATGCTTCTCCCTGATTGCTGACAAATTCAGCATCCACATAGTTGTCTGCTCCGGTCCCGTAAGAATTTGAAAATGTCGACAATATACCCGAACACATTATATTGGAACATATCAATGCGGAGGGTTCAGCTGAATTTACTCTGAAGCCATTCTTATCAGCTTCGATCTGAAGATCAAATGCCGATACTCCGGCACCTATATTAATTTTCCAGTTATCTTTGTCCATTGAGATCTCTTTATTCCTGCCCATGTCCAGAACAACACCTTCACTCATTACGATCCCGAACACACTACTCCCGTTACCTCTTACTGCAAATGGAATTTTAAATTGGTTGCAGACAGATATAATATTTTTTACCTCTTCTCTGCCTGAAGGGAGCACAACATATTGAGGCATCTGAATTTTTGCCATCGGGGCAGGGTCATTTGAATATGTGACCAGTATTGCCGGGTCGTTTGTAGCATTCTTTTCTCCAACCACTTTTTTGAATTGTTTCAGAATATCGTCTTCCTCTATTTGAACTATTTTTTTGTTTTCTGCGATGTGGGAGCCAACATGATCTTTAAGTGCTCTCATTACTACCATAGGCCTGAGTTCAGTTACAAAGTGGCATTGTTTATCGCATATACCGCATAAAGTGCATGTGTTTGCAATATCGACAAGCCTTTCAGTAACAGGGATCAGCCCCTTTGCCAGAGCATCATACAGGTCCATTCTTCCCTGGGGATAATAGCTTACATAGTGATTATCTTCTCCCGGAGGGCATAACCCGGTACCTAAAAAATCGATCTTGCACATGGCGTAATGTCTGCATTGCGCTGCAATTCCTGCCGCTTTTTCTGATATCATAATTCTCTCCTGTTCTACTCAAATTTGAATATATTCTGGTATATATTTACTTTAAAACATTATTTTTTTTTATTTATCAATCTCCAGATACCGACACCGGAAGTGATCGTGATAAGAGAGAATATGATTCCCCCTTTCACTGCTGCAGTTGGTTCGCCTTCTCCAAGGCTGGTAAATATGAATGCAATTGTAAATCCTGCTACTAAGATCCACAATCCCCACAAAAACCATTTCCACCAGATCATTTTTACACCTTTGTCTTCCATCCATACTTGGAAAGCCAATATTATCACTGTTATTAAAATTCCCTGAATAAACCAGAAAAAACCGCTTGTGAAGAATGTCATGGTATCCTCCTCAAATATCGATAAAATCTTCAGTTTTCAGCCACCATGGCGGCTTTCTGTATGATGCGTTCTTCCCACCCAGAGAAGGGATGAAATATTCCTGAGGATCGGGCCCCGGGTAAAATATCTTCTGCATTGCGGTAAGGGCTTTATCGGCCAGGCCTGTTGGATCATGTGCTGTTATATCGAGTGCAGCCTTGTGAACCCAGTTTGCTTTTCTTGTATATGGACATACAGAAATACAAACTCTGCAACCCATATTGCCCAGTTTGGAGTACCAGAAGTTATGACAGCTGGCAGCGTTAAATTGATATCTTTTATATCCTCTGATCTCAACTTTATTACCTTTTGTAATAGAACCGCTCGGGCATTGTTCGGCACATACTTTACAGGTTTTACAAAAATCCTGAACTCCGAAATCTATAGGTTTGTCAGGCTTTAAAGGGATGTTCGTTGTGATAATTGCAGGCCTGAAATTACTGCCAAGTTCCGGTGTTACGACAATTGAGTGCCTTCCCTGCTCTCCGATACCGGCATCAACCAATATGGGAGGAACCATAAGATCATATTCGGTTCCGGGAGTATGAGGCCTGGCGGCATAGCCCAATTGCTTAATAAAAGTGGAGAGCCGGACTGCAATTATTCTCGAAATAGCATATGCATCATGGGATGTCCCGTAGTTCGGGTTGGCAAACATTGGATCCCAGGACATAGGAACTCCGACAACGATTGCGTACTTCCAGTGTTCAGGAACTTTAAAAGGTTTATCGGTATCGATCCCTCTTCTTCTCATCGGATGAGAATAGACCCAGTCGGGATTTAATTTTGTTATACCAACCAGAGTGGAACCAAGCTGGTGGGCTATTTTTTTTATCAGTTTCGATGTTTTTTCCGGACTCCTCATTTTTAATTGTTTCTGACCTTTCTTCTCGGGGAAGTCAGCGATCTCAGGAGGTTCCTGGGAATGTTTAGGCCAGACAGCACCCATTGCATCCGACCATGCTTCAGCAAGGATGAATTTGTGGCCATATTTTTCCCTGTCTTTCCTTAATTTCGGGAATAGTTCGTTTTTAACTCTCAGGTCAAGTTCGAGAACTTCAGGATTTGTTTCATAAAATTTCCTCAGATATTCCGGCAGGCTGTTTGTACCTTCCTCCTCTTTCCAATTCCTGAACAGGGGGCCCATCCTGGAGAATACAACTTCAGTTCTGGCATCCACTCTCCGGGAAGGGCCTGTCTTCGTATATGTTGGTTTTTCAACAGCCCATTTGATCCTGTTGAAAGTTTGAAATCCACCTTCTCGATTCTTCCACCCTGTATAGCTGTCCGGGTCCCTCCCTGCTTCATAGCCGAAAAATCCCAAACCTACACCTCCGGCAACAGCTCCTGCAGCACCTGATGTTTTTAAGAACTTCCTTCTGTCCATAGCTGTCTCCTTCTGAAAAAAATTATATTTATTTATAAGTTTACTGAAATACCGGAGTTAATGAAAATGCTTTTTGACCGCATTATTTATGGTAGAGAATTACAAAATTAATGTCAAACCTTTAACAATGTTCTGCTTCGCCAAGGCTATGCAGAATAACAATTATTTTATTGACCTGATATGTATATTCGCGGTAAACTCCTTTCCCCGATGATAAAGATGAACAAAAGAGAAAAAGTGATCAGGAAAGAGCAGAAGATCGTTAATGTAATGATTTGTATGTTCTGCAAAAAAAATCATGGAACCGGGAATGGGAAGCTTTGCAATTCTTGCCGGAGTTTAAGATCTTATAGTTATATCAGATTGAAAAATTGTCCTCTGCTACCGGATAAGCCTCCCTGTGATAATTGCCCGGTTCATTGTTATGATAAAGAAATGCAGCAAAAAGTAAAAGAAGTTATGAGATATTCCGGCCCGAGAATGTTGTTCAGGCATCCATACTTTGCACTTCTCCACATATGGAATAAAACAAAATTTAAACTAAGCAGGAAGTGAATTCAGTAAATGTCACAACTAAGTTCCCCAAAAAAACAAACTGAAGTTTATTTTTTTGTGAAACGGAGAGGGTGGGATT
>JAOZUQ010000118.1 GCA_029938635.1 Candidatus Aminicenantota bacterium | reverse complement strand
GATGTTCGACCGGTCAAGGATTTAGAGTGATTAAATTAAAATAAATAACAATTGATAGCAGATCAATTCACCTCAGCAGGGAGAAAGATTTCGAAGGTTGTACCGGTACCGGATTTTGATTGTACTTTTATCAATCCATTATGATCAAGAATAATCTTGTTGGCTATTGCCAGGCCCAGTCCGATCCCTTTTTCGGTAACATTACCCTTCGTTGAAAAGTATGGATCGAATATCCTTCCCAGATTTTCCTCCGGGATTCCCTTACCTGAATCTTTAATCGAAATCCTTAGAAATTCTTTGTTCTTCAGAGACGGGAGAACTCTATTTTTATTAAGAAATTTGGATACAGAAATCTCAACATGAGCTTTCCCTTCTGTCGCATCCAGAGAATTCAGCAATATGTTTTTCATCGCGATACATATTTGTTTCCTGTCACATCTGAGTTCCCAAAGGTCATCATCAGATTCCTGCCTGAATTCTGTCCCGATATACTCACTCCTGAGTGGTTCGAGAACCGCTTCAATCAATTCCATAATATTCTCGAGACTTTCTTCTTTAACTGCACTTGTGGAGAAAACATATAGATCATCAAGAAGCTCTGATGCTCTGCTTGAGGCTTCTTCTATTCTTTTTAAAGGGTTATCAAGTTTCGGATTTTCTTTGCGGTTTAACTTTATCAGCTCAAGATTTCCCATAATAATTGTCAGGATATTATTGAAGTCATGAGTAACCCCGTTTGCAACCATCCGGAATGATTCAAGATTGGCAATTTTTGTTCTCTCCTTCTCTACAAGATTTCTATCTCTGACATCTCTTACGGATATTAGTTGAGATTTTTCATCTTCATATTCAATCATATTTGTTCTAACTTCAACTTCTATTATTTCTCCTGTTTTTGCTTTCAGGTGCAATTCAATTCTCGCTTTTGGAAGGTCTCCTGACAGTGTTTTTATATCAAAAATTCTATTTGAAAGTTCGCGGCTGTCAGACTTGAGTATGTGGGTCAAAGGTTTTTTCAGAAGTTCATCTTTCGAATATCCGGACATATTAGATAGTTTTGAGTTGACATAAATAAAGCAGAAATTTCTCAATATTCCGATACCATCGCTACTATTCTCAACCAGTGCACGATATCTCTCTTCACTCTGCTGAAGGCCTTTCTTTGTAACTGAAAGTTTAGCGATCGTATTATTCAGGGTAAGATTAGTAGATTCAAGCCCTTTTCTTGTACGCTCCTGAATTCTTCCATAGATATATGACATGAGTGCAATTGTAATGTAAACTCCGGTATATCTTATAAGGAATTTTCTGGAATATGCAGAAGGAAATATATTTAGCTGGGTCAGAAAAATATTAAGGAACAAAAATATAACAGAAACAATTGTCCCCTCCCTGATTTTTAAAAAAAATATTAACATAAGAGGTGCGCTGAGTGACCATAAATATAATCCACTTCCTCCTTTCCCAAATTGAAAAAAATACATAGTAAGAACTAAAAAATAAAGCACATTCAGTCTCGATGCGTAAGTATAATTTCGTGTTTTTCTCATATAAAGAAGTATCAGGATCATTATCAGTGCGGCAGACAGGTCTACAATGCCGTTCAAATAGTTCTTATTGTATATCGAAAAAAGTCCGAAGAATATGAGTAGAAAGGTCATAAATGTTGACACAAATTTTAGTACGATTATATTTTTTTGGATAAAATAATTGTGAGATTCCTCTTTTCCGGAATTATTAGCTATGATGGGTGGTTTTGAAAGTTCCCTGAGAAATTTCCTGATAGCTGAGAGCAGCATGATTTTCATATATCATATTCATTTTTTTTATTCAATATAAATCCTCTTATACATAAAGGTCAGAGGTCAGGGGTAAGCGGTCACTTGCCTTTCACTAAATACTGTTAATACTATTTCAAATCCGGTGAAATTCTGATATATTTTTTACATGAGAAAAGCATATACTTTAATCAATATAAAAAAGATAATTCCTGCAGTTCTTTTCACCTTAACTTTAGTTTTAAATTTTCAATTAATCGGTTCAGTGCAAAAGAATAGCGTGGAAGTGGTCACCTCTATCCCGGTTGAGACCTCTTTAAAAGGCAAGGGGACGAGAAGGGCTTTTGAAGTGTGGGTGGAAATGATAAATAAAGCGAAAAAAAATATCGATTTTGCCGAATTCTATCTCATATCTGAAAAAAATGAACTTCTGGAGCCTGTAATTATTGCATTAAAAAAAGCTTCGGCCAGGGGAGTGAAGATGAGATTCCTGATCGATAAGAAGATGCTTAATACTTCAGGCCCTTTGAAAACAAGATTGGAAAAGATAAAGAATTTAGATTTGGAAATTTTTGACTGGAGCAAACTGGGAGGCGGGATTATTCATGCTAAATACTTCATTGTTGATAACAGAGAGGTTTTCATAGGAAGCCAGAACTTTGATTGGCGTGCATTGAAACACATTCATGAGACAGGGCTCAGGATCAGCGAACCTGGTATTGTTTTGGATCTGAAGAGGATCTTTGAAGCAGACTGGAAATATAATAGTGGTGATGAAACTGCATACTCATTTCAAAGTGAGACTTCAGAGAGAAATAAACGTGGGGAAATGTTTTTGACCGCCAGTCCTGAAAAATTTAATCCTCCCGGTATAGAAAGTTCGCTGAAGAAGCTTAAAGAATTGATCTCCGGAGCAGAGAAGAGTATAAATATTCAATTACTCAATTATAATACCCGGGTTTATAAAAGTGCCAGAGAATTTACCGAGCTTTTTGAAGTTCTGGAGAAGGCCGCCAGTCGTGGAGTTCAAATAAGGGTTGCTGTAGCTGATTGGAACCTGAAAAAACCGGGAGTTGAATCAATAAAATCTCTGGCAAAGGTCAACGGGATAATTGTAAAGGTTTTTACCATACCTGAATACAGTAAGGGCTTCATACCCTATTCAAGGGTTATCCATTCCAAAGTAATGAGAGTGGATGATCATAG
>JAOZUQ010000117.1 GCA_029938635.1 Candidatus Aminicenantota bacterium | reverse complement strand
CATTGAGGAGCCTTCACGGTTTATAAAAGAAAAAATATATGAGAACAAATGTGATACTTTTATGGATTTTATAATGAATCGCTGTATGGACATAGCAGAACAAAAGAAAATATCATAACTTGTTAAATTTCTATCTTTTCACCATTATTGATTATCTGGTTGATAATGGGAAAACAGAGAGGGTTTATAAATGGCGCATATCAAACTTCCAAAAGTGGATGAAGTAGACGAAAAAACGAAAAAGCAGTTCGATAAATTTGAAGCACTTACGGGGCAACTCAGTGATCTGATCCGAATTCTGGCCACTCGGCCGGATATTATGGAAATGACCGACAAAATGATAAAAACACTGCTTGTGTCAAAAACAGAACTGGATAGCAAGATCAAGGAGTACATCGCCATCGTTGTTTCCCTGGAAAATGGATGCAAAATATGTGTCGGAGAGCATGAAAGAGTGGCAAAAATGATGGGGATATCGGCAGAAGAGATCGACCAATTAAAAACAGGATTCGAAAATGCGACACTTGATGACGCTGTCATAAAGCTGCTTCGATTTTGTGTGAAATGCGCAAAAGAGAGTTACAAGGTGATGCAAGAGGACTTTGATGAGTTGCGGGAAGCGGGTTTTTCCGACTCTCAGCTTTTCGAAACCGTGACGATCGTCGGTTATTATAATTTTATCAATACCGTTTCAACTGCCATGGGGGCATAGGCACTTTTATGATTTTATCGAGAAGTTTCAAACCATCCCGTGTAAAAGGCTTTTGAACGTAGCATTCAGTATTAGGAGAATAAGATGACAGATATAAAACAGGCAGTTGCAACCATTAATAAATACCTGAGAGTTCATACGCCTCCCATTGCTTTAAAGTGGGTTGACAACCTTGACAACATTCCGGAAGGAGTGAAACGGCCCAGTGAATGGGGTGGACAAATGGCGTTCTGTCAGATTCTTTCAATTGTACGAAAATGGGGACACTCGTTTGTTGTTGAGCCGGAAAACATTAACTGCGTTGCCGCGCTGTTAAGTTTAGGTTGGGGAGACCTGGCTGAGGGTCTAAACAAAAAGGATGAGTATGCTGATTTTGTCGTCAATGCCGGATATATTAAAGACCGTGAAACAGCAATGCAGAACCTGGGTGAAAACTCCCCCCTGATGATAGAAGAAAAAATTTCAGCCAAAGCCCTGATTGTAGCTCCTTTGGAGTCCGAAACCATTCAGGATCCTGATGTTATCGTTATTTATGGAAATCCTGCACAGATGTCCAGAATGGGTCAAGCGATGGTATATTCTGAGGGTGCGGCAGTAGAATCATCTGCAGATTTCGGCATATCCTGTTACCGGGAAATGGTTACGCCCATGCTTGAAAACAAGGCTGTGATTGCGACACCGGGCCGAGGTGCACGAATTCTCGCTGGGATCGGCGATGATGAATTGGCGTTTTCACTGCCTGTAGGAAAACTGGACAGTCTCTTAACCGGATTAAAGATAACCCATGAAAATGGAACCCGATACCCAATCAATCAATCTCTATTTTTCGAACCGACGTATTGGGACGCGATAGAAAAACTAAGAACCAAAATGCAAAAGATGGATAGCTGATCTTTGTTTCAACTGTAACTCCCTCGATGATCGGTCAAGGGCTCTTAACCTTCCCCAAAGGGGACACTGATCAAATAATGACGAAAAGGAGGAACGATGAAAGAAACTCCGGAATATGAAAAGTATCCGATTAGCGAAGAAGAGATGGGAAAACATTATAAGGCCTGGATGAATGCTCTTGGCGATTTTATAATGGACCTGTTTAAAATCGGAAAAGAAGTGGGCGGAGATGAATTCATAGAACGGGTTAAATCCGACTTTACCATGAAAGGCAAAATGGAGGCCTCCTACTGGATGAAAAGAGCCGGAGCAACAGCGGACGATTTCAAGGACTGTACTGACGTTCATAAAGTGCAGGATGTAATTGATAATAATTTTGCAAATTTTTATGACGGCTATATCGAAAAAACGCCCGGGGTTTTTGAAAAAGAGGTAAAAACCTGCCCGGTCGCCAAATCATTCTGCAAGACACCTGAAATTTGTGATGTCATTCTAGAATCTTACGAAAGCGGAGTGATGAAAGGTTTGAATCCAAAATTCAATTTCAAGGGGTTTTCCAAGTTGATTCCAAAAGGGGATGATACTTGCCGCTTCCGAGTCGAACTTGAAGACTGATCGAACAGAAGTAGAAACGCAGAGAAATAATTTTTCCTTTTCTATTAATATCAAACTCATCTTTGGTAAAAGGATGTGGTTCTATTATAGTTTCTTTACCGAATCTAATGACCATTAATTTCACTTCTGCATTAGAAGATATCTGTTCACTATCATCCAATACAATAGCAAGGTCAATATCGCTATTCTCATTTTGATTCTCTGTCACATAAAGACCAAACAACCATGCCTCGGAAAATTTAATTTATCCTGAAAACCTTATTCAATTGGTGCACTATGCAGCCGACCATAAGGGATTCCAAGCGTCTTCATTCTATGTCGCAGTGTCCCCGGATTTATGCCGAGCAATTCGGCGGCTCCACCCGGTCCATTGATTTTCCCTTTTGATGTCTTCAATGCGTGCCGAATGTGCCTGGAAATTACCACATTCAGTTCGAGCAATTCGTCGTTAGATGGTGGCGGGGTAAACTGTTCATCATTATCATTAAAACAAACAACATCTTGGAACGTAAGTGGTTCACCTTTACTCAGGATTAGAGCACGTTCTATTACGTTTTCTAACTCTCTCACGTTGCCAGGCCAGGAGTAGACCAGTCACCTCTCCATGGCGCCTTTATCTAATGTTGGCGGTGTTGGCAGCCGCACCTCCTTTGACTTTTTTTCGATTAAGTAGCTGACAAACGCAGGAATATCTTCTTTTCGCTCTCTTAAAGGCGGTATTTGGATAGGAAATACATTGAGCCTGAACCACAAGTCCTCTCGGAACCTCCCCTTTTTGATCAGGCCCTGTAGATCCTGGTGGGAGGCCGCAATAATCCTATTATTGACCTGGATCGGTGTGGAT